>JANOKO010000231.1:0-13788 GCA_031419335.1 Planctomycetota bacterium | reverse complement strand
GATCGAGATTCTGGAGGATCGCCTTTTCCTGTGGCAAATCCTGCTCCAAGCCCGATAAGAGGGCAATGGCCTCCTGCGCCTCATGATTCTCCAGATGAGCCACTGCCAGTGGGATCTCCCGCGCCGCTCGCGCCGCCAATTCGGCAGGCAACCGCGGAGTGTTTGACAGCCCACCACCGCCTGGAGCGATCGGACCTCGGGACAAGTAATAGATCCCTGCGCCCACGAACGAGAGAACCAGAACCACCACGACGATCCGTTTCATCACCGACTCCATGAACGCGGGAATACCTGACCTGCGGGAATGAATATGGGGTAGTTTAGCAGTAGGGACAAAAGGAGTAAGTGTGTGCGTTCGTTCAGTACCAATTGCAGATCGCGCCCACATTTTGTAGAGTGCTGACGTAAAGTCGGGTGTGTGGTTCACCATTTAGGTTCGAAACGAGCCCTTTTCGGTCGAAACGACATACATGTGGGAACTTCCCTGGATTGTTGCGAATCGCCATGAGTGTGATGTGACAGCCTGATCGGGCGGGGTCACCTTTCGAATGATTTGTTCCGGCGGGTGTGCGATGACTGAGCTGCAGCAAGCGTCTTGTCCTCAATCGACATCATTACTCAATCGAGTCTGCCAGCGCATTTATCTGGTGAGGCTGGGTTGGGCGACATATGTCAGCTTCCTTGTGCTGGCCGGAGTCGCGCTGGTATTTGCCGCGACGGTGCGGTTGACTGGAGCACTCTCGGCAGATTTGGCGAACTCGTGGATTCGAGTGGTCCTGTTGGCTGTGCCTGCGGTGTCACTGGTCTGCGGTCTGCTCTGTGCGCGGATGCCGGGGCTGGTGGAGTCGGCACGCAAGGTCGACTCGGTGTGCGATACGAACGACTTGTTTCTGACGGTGACCCGCATCGCCCAGACAGCGGGTCAGTATCAGCCCCTCGTGACTAAAGACGCCGAGGACACGGCCGTCAGAATTTCGCCGGAAAGCGTCCTGACCCTCGATCCGACTGCCGACCCCCGCTGTGGACGACGTTTCGGGAGTGCGATACTACTGGCCTGTTTGGCTGTGGCGGCGTACTTCTTGCCGAGCCTCGATCCGTTCGGCAAACAACTGATTGCCAAAGAGCAACAGAAAGTGGTTGAAGCGATCAAGGAGAGTCAGAAGGCCACGGAGATCCGCAAACAAGCTCTGTCGGAAAAAGACTCAGAAGCCGATGTCTCCGAAGAGGTTGGAAAGGCTCTGGAGAAGCTGGCTAAAGACCTGAAGGACATGAAGAAGGCCCAGCCGGTTCTGAACGAGAAGAAGCTCAACGAAAACCAGAAAGTACTCGGTGAGCAGTTCCGCCACACGAACACTGCACTCAAAGACCTCAAGAAGAATATGGATTCGGCACAGCAGTTTGGCAGCGAGAACACGCCCGAGATGCGGAAAATGCTCGAAGGGCTTCAGCAGGGGAAGCCCGAAGAGATGCTGAAGAAGATGGACGCGATGAAGGAGAAGCTGGAACGGTTGATGAAGGAGACTGACCCGCTCAAGAAGTCTGAGCTGGCTCAACAACTGAAGAAGGACATGGACGACATGTCGAAGTTGGCGGGGAAGAAGGCTGGCTCGAAGGGGATGCAGGCGGCGCTGGAGCGGGCGCTGGATCAACTCGACAAGGCGGGACAGAAGCCGAATATGTCGACGGAGGCCCTTGATGCCGCCAAGGAGTCGATGGAACTGGCCAAGATGGAACTCAAGGAACTCGCCCAGTCAGCCCGCGATCTCGAACAATTGGAGCAGGCCCTGGAGAACATCGCCAAGGCCAAAAAGCTCAACAGCGAAGAACAGCTCGACGGCGAAATGGCCGCCGATGCCACGACGATGGAAGACTATCAACAGTTGTATGACGAGATCATGGCCCAGATGGGTGGCGAGGGGATGGAAGGCGAGGGCGAGGGTGAAGGGGACGGAAATGGCGAAGGCGAGGGTGACGGGGACGGTCTCGGTGGGCAAGGGATTGGCAGGGGCGGCAAGGCCCCCGAAGATGATGCAGCCAAGACTGCCTTCCAAACTGAAAAGACCAAAACCGCCATCAAGAAGGGCAAGATCCTGCTCTCCATGAAGACCAAGGATGCCCCGAACGCCGACCTCAAGGACGTGCAAGCTGAGTACCGCGAGATCATCAGCGACATCAAACAGGGCACCGATGAAGCCATCGAAAAAGAAGATGCCCCCCCCGGCTATCACGAGGGGATCAAGAAATATTTCGACACGCTCGAGCGCGTGCAGGGGAACCCGCCCGTGGCCCCGACTCCAGCTGCATCAGCCCCGGCTCCATCCAGCATTCCGTAACCGAACTCGTGAGACTTCAGTGGCCTGAATGCTGCGGTTCTGGACGCACACTTCGTATCGATATTCGGCTGCGGCATTCCTATTCGCGGGGGTTGGGTTCATAATCAGGGCGTCTTGTGACTCATCACGTCTCCTGCTTTCGGGTTGAGGTATTCATGCCACACATCTCGTTCGTACGGCTCATTGAGTTCTCGCTGATTTTTAACATGGGAACTGCCCTCTGGGCTGATGGACCTGTAGCACCTGTTCCTGAACGGGTCACGCTCACTCAGGACGCCATCCCGCAAACCGAAGCGGAAGCCATTGCGGCTGCTGAAAAGCTCGAGCAAGAGATCCCGGAGGACCAGCGCTCGGAGTCGGTCAAAATGTTTCTGGCGATTGCTCGTGGGAGCATGATGGAGTCGACCGATGGTTGGTTCGGTCCGGCGAAATCGAAATATGATTTCGGGACTCTGGTTGAACGCTGGAGTGAGCCGACCGAGGGGGCCTTCGCCGTCGAGACACTCTCTGATCCGAAAGACCTACTCGCGCGGCTCGACCGCAACCGGGACGGTTTGATCAGCGATGGCGATCTCGACTGGTCGGACGAGAATCCCTGGGTTCAGCAGTCCTACATGGCGAACCGCGTGTTCCGCAGACTCGATGGACTGGGTGACGGAAAGCTGACCGCCGCTGAGTGGCAAGCCTTCTTTGACAAGGCACGTGGTGCCGACGAGAACGTCTCATTCGAAGCCTTTCGCGACACCTTAATTGGTGGCGGTTCACCCGGTGGCTTTCGCCCCGGAGACGAGCCAACGGTGGAGACGTTGCTCAAGGGGATGGCCACCAGCGAAATCGGCAGCTTGCAGGAAGGCCCCCCACCGGGCGAGGCAGCCCCAGACTTTACGCTACCCACCTTGGATGGCACCGGTACGGTGCAGTTGTCGACCCTCCTCGGTGAAAAGCCGACCGTCCTGGTGTTCGGCAATTACACCTGTGGCCCGTTCCGCAGCATGTACCCCGGCGTGGAACCCGTGGTGGGACGGTTTCGCGACCGCGTGAACTTCCTCTTCGTGTATGTGCGCGAAGCTCACCCCTGCAATGGCTGGTGCATGTCGAGTAACGAAACCGCAGGAATCCATGTGGAACAACCGGTAGACAACGCTTCCAGAATGGCGATCGCTAAGACTTGTATGGACCTGCTGAAGCCTTCGATTCCAGTCGTCGTGGATGGTGTCGATGACACCGTGGGGAATCAATACAGTGCCATGCCCGCGCGGCTGTACGTTCTGGACAAGACCGGGAAGGTGACTTACCAATCCGGTCGCGGCCCGTTCGGGTTCAAAGTCGGCGAGATGGAACAGGCGTTGGTGCTGACGCTGCTGGATGAACTGCCCCTTCCGCCGCCGAAGCCGATCGAATAAAAGAAAGTGGGGACTCATTTCGAACCCACACCCCGGGGCCAGTGTCCTGCGGAAGTCGCTCAGATCCCGGAACCCGCCCGATGATCCACCGCATCCGCATCCAGAACTACAAGAGCATCCGCGATGTGACGGTGGAACTGTCGCCCGTGACGGTACTGATCGGGCGCAGCGGGACCGGGAAGACGAACTTCTGCCAGGCGATCCGGCTGCTGCGGGACGGATTTTGTTTGCCCGACAATTTTCGAAAACGCTATTCAGAATCGAGGCCCCTAGGTCGCACGGATCATGGCCTTGCCTTCGAAATCGAATTCTCGATCAATCAACTTGAATCCCGGTACATCTATCAGACGACATTTGGATCCAATGCAAGTTTGAAGTCAGAATCGCTTCGGTTTGAATCGGCGGTCATATTCTCTCAGGGGATTGACGAAACGACGAAGAAACTGTCGTGGATCGTTCGACCACAAGCCGGGGCTCTCCCTCCTTTGGGCATGATTGCGCTCGGCGCAATGCCGATGGTTGATCCGGCGATCCTGGCTTATCAGTATCTCAAAGACGGATTGAGAGTGTACTCATTTCCGTATGACGTGTTGGAGAAGCCAAACCGCGCAGGAGATGGTCGATTTTCAGACGAAGGAGGCAACATCCTCGGCGTACTCAGGACGATCTGGACCAATCAAGAAGGCCGCACCGGAAGGAAGAATCTTGAGGTGATCTTGAGGCAGATCAATCCTGCAATCGTTCAGATGGAAATCGACTCCGTCAACCAGCCGAAAACGCTTGTACTCCGACACCGATATCTCGATCGAGAACTTCTCATTCCTGTCCAAGACGAATCGAGTGGATTTCGCAGATTCTTGGCACATCTGCTCGCACTCTATCAAAGTCCTCCGATGCAGGTGCAGCTTTTTGAAGAACCCGAGAATGGGATCTTCCCGGGTGCTTTGACTATCTTGTCTGAAGAATTCCAGGCGACCCCTAAGGAGGGTCGCGGGCAGGTGATTCTCACGACACACAACCCGGTGTTTCTCAATCACTTCGACGCGGATCAAATTCGCGTCGTCGAAATGGACGAGAACTTCGAAACACAAATCGGTCCGCTGGCTCCAGAACAGAGAGAGGCCCTTAAAGAGAAGCTGCTGTATCCAGGTGAGTTGTTCACGGTGGATGTGGCCAGACGCGAACACGAGGTGGTCACCCCATGAAACCTCGCCAATTGTTTCTGTTCGTCGAAGGCGAAGGTGACAGGCAGGCAGTTCCAGTACTTGTGAAACGGTTGCTGAAGGAGCGAGGAGTCCAGGACCGACTCGTGGTTGCCTCGAATCCGTTCGTGGTCGGAGAGCTTCCCGCTCTACGAGGACGAGCGAACGATTTCGCTCCCTGGAAACGATTTCTCGAATTGGGTCTGCGGAAGTGCAGGATGGAGGCTTGTCTCTTGCTGCTCGACGGGGATACTCCGAATCAGAAGGGATTGCCGTTCTGTGCAGTGAATGCGGCACGGGATCTGGCTCGTATTGCCGAGGAAAGAGGTGCAGGGGCTTCGTTCTCAGCCTCGATCGTGTTCGCCAGACAGGAATTCGAATCGTGGCTGATTGCGGGTGCAGCGTCTCTTGCGGGCAAATCTCTTGCGGACGGAAAGGGAAACTTTCCGGTGAATCTGTCGACACCAGAGGGTGACATCGAAGAATCACCCAGAAACGCCAAGGGGTTTTTCGAAGGCGTACTATCGAGCAACTACCGTCCAAATCTTCATCAAGCCGCGATCACAGGTCTCGTTGACCTGAACATGATTCGGGATCGACAAATGCGATCGTTCCGGAGACTTGAGAACGCTATCGACGAGATTGTCAGCACTCTCACCACTGGTCGTCACATCGTTTCCCCGATTGAATTGAACTGAACCCCATGCGTACCCTCATCCAACACGCCAACCTCGTCCTCCCCACCGGGATTGTTCGGGCGGATCTGTTGATCGAGAACGGTCAGATACTCGCTATCGATCCGCCAAAGACGGCCACCACAGACGAGGTCATCGACGCCACCGGGCTGCATTTGCTGCCCGGAGTGATCGACGACCAGGTTCACTTTCGCGATCCGGGGCTGACGCATAAGGAAGACCTGCACACCGGGAGTCTGGCGTGTGCCAAGGGGGGCGTGACGACGTTTCTGGAGATGCCGAACACGAAGCCGACGACGACCAGTGTCGCCGCCCTGCACGAGAAGCTCGCGCTGGCCGCTTCGAAGTCGGTGGTCAACTACGGGTTCTACATTGGAGCCACGGAGAGCAACGTTGCGGAACTCGCGCAGGCGAAGCGCACGCCGGGGATCAAGATATTTATTGGGTCGAGTACTGGCGATCTGCTCGTCGACCAGCAGGACGCCCTCGAACGCATCTTCGCCGAGTCGACGCTCCCCATCTGTGCCCACTGCGAGGACGAGGCCACGATCGCCGCCAACAAGGCTCGCCTCGGCCCGCTCCATGATGTGCGGCAACACTCCCAACTCCGCGACCACCAAGCGGCCTTTGTCTCAACGAAGCGAGCGATCGACCTCGCGCACCGTCACCACCACCGGTTCCATGTCCTGCATGTCTCGACGGCGAACGAAGTCGAACTGCTGCGCGATCATCGCGGGCTGATCACCGCCGAGGCGTGCCCGCACCATCTGCTGTTCCACACCGGTGACTACGACCGACTCGGCACGCTGGTTCAGATGAACCCGAGTATCAAGACCGCAGCCGACAACGCGGGCCTGTGGCAGGCACTCCGCGATGGCCTCATCCAGGTGATCGCCACCGACCACGCCCCGCATACGCTCGAAGAAAAACGCCAGCCGTACCCGCAATCCCCCTCGGGGCTACCGGCTGTGGAGAACTCGCTGGCCCTGATGCTCGACAGCGTCCACCGGGGTCGCTGCACCCTGGAGCAACTCGTCTCGTGGATGTGCGACGCACCGGCCCGCGTGTGGGATATCATGAACAAGGGGCGCATCGCTGAGGGCTACGACGCCGACCTTGTTCTAGTCGACCTTCGCCAGAAGCGAACAATTCGCAACGCCGATCAACTCACCAAGAGCGGCTGGAGTCCGTGGGACGGTGTGGAACTGACCGGGTGGCCGGTGCGAACCTGGGTGATGGGGCAAACCGTGTTTCAGGATGGGCGGGTCGATCCCCAACACCGGGGGCATGAGGCCGTTTACGATCATTCCCGCGGTGGGTTCTGGGCGTAGCAGTCCGCTCATAGATCCGCACATCACGGCACTCACCAGAACGTAGGTTTCCTGGGAGAACATGGCACCATGCCGATACATTCTCAACGATGGACTCGATTCGTTAGACAATTCACCATCGGCTCGCTGATTCTGCTGGGCAGCGGTTCCGCTCTGGTTGCCGAGGACCCGCCCGCTGTAACGCGGATTTATCTCGATGAGTTCCGACCGCACCCAGAGCTGCGAACCGAGGAGCACCTGCTGACGCGGGCGAAGTTTCCGTGCGTCAATGCCCATTCGCATCCCGACAAACTCAGCGCTGATGAAGTCGCCGAGATGGTGCGGGTGATGGATGAATCGAACATCGCAGTCAGCGTCAGTCTGGATGGGCAGGCAGGTCCGCGCTTCGCCGAGCAATGGCAACGTTTCAGCGGACCGTATCCCGGACGATTCGTACTGTTCGTGCGGATGGACTACATCGGGACGGGAGACCCGGCTGATCCGTCGACGTGGGATCTGCACCGACCCGATTTCGGCGTGCGGATGGCTGACACACTGAGCGAGGCCGTCAAGCTAGGGGCAGGGGGACTCAAGCTGCTGAAGGATCTCGGGCTGAAGCATACAGATGCCTCCGGACAGTTGATCGCTCCCGATGATCGGCGATTCGATCCGGTGTGGCAGAGGGCGGCGGAACTGGGAGTGCCAGTCCTCTGGCACTGCGCGGACCCGGTGGCATTCTTCCGTGAAAACACAGTGCAGAATGAACGCTGGGAGGAACTCTTCCGCCATCCGGAGTGGGGGTTTCACGATGTTGACCTGAGCCATCTCCCCCAGCCAATCAAGCTCCCCCCGGGAGTCCCCGCAGCTCATCGCCAGTTGATCGAGGCCCGCAACCGCGTGATCGCAAGGCATCCGCAGACTACGTTCATCTGCGCCCACATGGCCGACCTTCCGGAAGATTTGGCCCAACTGGATGAATACCTGACACAGTACCCCAACATGCACGTTGAGATATCCGCACGCGTATCGGAACTGGGTCGTCAGCCGTACACCGCCCGCCAGTTTTTCCTCAAGCACAGCGATCGAATCCTGTTTGGTACTGACGGAGTTCCGCCAGTCTCCGAGCTGATCCCGCACTGGCGATTCTTGGAGACGTTTGACGAGAACTTCCCCTACGAGGACAACCCATTCCCTCCACAGGGGCTCTGGAACATTGATGGCATTGGACTTCCGGATGATGTGCTGCGCAAGGTCTACTCCGAAAACGCAGTCCGGCTGATTCCGGCGGTGTCGCGTGCCGTAGAAATCTCTCGTGCCACAAAGGTTCGGTAGATCCCAGACCGTACTAAGCGGCCCATGCCACATTCTTCCCGTGGCTGCTAAACTGGCCGCCCAGTTGACCAGGGATCAACTGCCCTGAACTCTCTCTCTCGCACAGATCCGGCACGGCATGTCCGACATCAAGTATGAATTCGACGGACCCAAGAAGGCCAAGTTGACCATCGCTTTAGCCCCCGCAGCGGGTCAGAGCCTGAAGGTGGAATTCATGGCTCACATGGCTGAGTCGCTCGGCCAGATCGGCCTGCGTGTGGCCCGTTTCAACTTCCCCTACATGGCGGAGCGGGACATCACCGGGCGGCGTCGAGCTCCCGATGCTGAGCCAGTCTTGCTCGACACTTGGCGAACAGTCATCTCGCAACTCGGAGCCGATCGACTGTTCATTGGAGGCAAGTCGCAGGGGGGCCGGACCGCTGCTATGGTGGCGGATGAGTGCCATGTGCCTGGTGTTGTGTGCCTGGGATTTCCGTTTCATCCGACTGCCAAGCCGGACCACTACGATGCCACGCCTCTGAATGTCATCCAGGCAAAGACCCTGGTGATGCAGGGCGAATGGGACACCTTTGGAGACAAGGCAGAAGTCGGCAGCTACTCACTCTCCCCACACGTCCAATTCAAATGGATGAAAGAGGGCGATCACAGCTTCCAGCCACCCAAGGAATCCAAACGCACTCGGGAAGAGAACTGGACTTTGGCCGCTCGGCTGATTGGCCGCTTCATCATGGAAGTGACTGGCATCGAATTGGCCGTGAAGTGAGTGCTGGCTTTGTGCAGATCGAACCGAAATCAAAATGACCCGTGCAAGTCATTCGGGAACCTCATGCCCGCCCGAGATTGACCCCCGCCATCAGATTTGGCCGCACACACCGATTTCCGTCAGGGTCCGTCCGAAGCGAAATCCTCCGAGATGATTCCGAACTCAGGTTCAATGGGATGTTGAGGTGCGGAAAGGCTGAGACACGCAGTGTCAACACTCGACCGGCACCCGTCGTGCGAGGTTTACTTCGAAGTCCAGTAATCGAGCACAATCACTTTCTCTCGCCGCTCTCGGGCCAGGGCGACGTAGGTGTCGTGGGCGGCGTGCTTGAGGTAGATCGCACGCCCGGATTCGTCTTTGAACGTCACGACGAAGACGTGCGTGAAGCCTTCGGACTTCATCTCCTGGCTGACGTTGATTCCGTGCTCGTAGCCGATGACGGTGTCGATTTGCTTGGTCATCTTGCCGAAGGCGTCGACGACTTCCTCGACCTGGGCGAGGGTCAGGTCGTCCTTGAACTTGTACATCACGATGTGCTTGAGAACCTTGACAGGTTCCTCAGCCAAGAGGTTCGAGGAGGAGGCCCCGACGAGTCCGCAGAGGAGGAGCGAGAGAGTGATGAGTCGCATGGGAGGGGGACCGTTGAGGATTGAAGGTTGAACGACGGATGGAATGTCCAGGGGTTGCAACCCCCTTTGTTTTGACTGACGACTGAAAACTCAGTCCAGCAGGCCGCTGGTCCAGCCGACCAGTTGCCGGAAGAATTGAGCATACAGGTTGCCGACCTCGACTTCACCGGCACCGGATCCTTGGGCCTGCACCCGCTCCGGCCCCCAATCGACCCACGGGCCGACCCAGTGCGGGGCAACATCGGTCGCGAGGGCAGCCACGCGACCTTGGCCGTGTGAGCCGATCACCAGCAGAGGATCCTCGTCCACCTCGACGAGGAGAGGTGCTGCGGAAGGCGTGGCGGCATTGAACGAGACCGAATATCGCATCACGTGGAGAACCGTTTCCGCGCGATCACGAGCCACGAAGCGGTTGTACCCTCCAATCAGTGGTGGTCGTTCGTCCCAGGGAAGCCCTCGTGTGATCGGGTGCAGATGGTATTCCGCACGCACAAACGCCGGGTGGTCGCAATTCACGCGGTCGTCCCGATCCGAGATCTCGACCGGCAGAATCTCCGCCACCGGTGTCCCGTCCCAGTCGCCGCCCAGCCCGTGGTACGACTCCCAGCCGCCGATCATCAGCAGGCCCGCCCCCTGGGCGACCTGCCCTACGAGCTTCCTCTGGAGGGAGGTCGAAAGCCGGGCGGCAGGGTAGTCACTCAGAACGTACGCGCGATACGGCTTCTCGAACAATGATCCCGCTGCCACCTCGTCGCTCGGCATATAGTCGTACGTCCACCCACTCGCGTGCAGCACCCCTGCTAAGTAGGCCGCCGCTGTCGTGAGCGTCGTGTCGCCGAGATAGAGAATGTCTGCCATCGCAAGGCGGGCTCCGCTGAGGAACTCAGAGTGGGGATGCGGTCGCGTTCACGGGAGCGGCCACTTCCAGCAGATCGACGGCGGGATGGCCATTGCAGAAGATTGTGGCCGACCGTCCGTAGACCGGGGATGAGCACCGTAACTGGAGATGCTGTCTCAGTGCCGGTCCGGGGACGATTTTCAGAATTGCTCCGAGATCGATGTGCCGCAGTACGTTATGCCGGATCAGCACGCGCCCCAGCGGCAATTCCTTCGCCAGAATTTCCGCTTTCACCGCCGGGGTCACGTCCGTGAAATCGAACCGCACCAACCCGAACTGGACGACCTCGTGTGTTCCAGACTTAAGCAGCAATATCTCTCGGTTGTAACGCGGGTCATGCAGCTCCTCGAACAGCACCGACACATCCACACCACAGTGATGAAACTGTTCCATCGTGACCGTCATATGCTGGTCGTGGGCCAGCAAAGTCCGATACGGCTCAGGAGTCATCGAGGCGGAGATCTGCTGCACGGTCTCAAACAACTGGTCCCCATCCGGGAACTCGGCGGCCAGTTTGCGAAGTTCGACGAGTGAATTCATGGGGAGCAGTGTGACGCTGTTAATCCGGGATGGGAACAGAGGGAATGGCATTGGGGCATTCGCCCCTCTCTGCCCGACCCTCTCGATTCGATGTGGCAACTACTGAAGTTTGATCGGACCTTCAGGTGGTTTCTCTGGCACCGGTTCATCCTGAGCTGGGGCCTCGGGCTCGGTCGCTGGGGCATCCCCCTCCCGGGTCAGGCGGAAATCGTGTCCACTCACTCGCAGCAACATCACTCCACTGGGCAGGCGATTCCAGCCTTCACCGGTTCCCGTGACGGCAGCTTCTTTGGCCAGGAGAGGTTGACCGGTTTGACGGTTGATCAATTCGACGGCTGTATACGACTTCGTCCCCTGGTCCGGGGTCTCGCGTCTGCGATGCGCTGCGTACGCCAGCAACCCGCTTCCTACGGGGAGATTCGGGCGGAACAGCTGCTGTTCCAGTGGGCGCGACCAGAGGATCTGCCCCGTGTGACGTTCCAGGGCCACGACGAGCCCATTGACACGTACAGCACTCCCGTTATCGGGGGTGGTGTATTCTGTGATCGAATCCTGTCCCGGTGTCGCGCTGTGCCATGTATGGACGTATAACCGCTGTTCATCGGCATGAATCGAGAGTCCTTGGGGAATCGGGGATTGTGCCGGAAGTGTGGCCGTCCACAGAGTCTTCCCCGTGCGGTGATCGACGAGCCGTAACGCTCCATCCGGCTCCAGAAATCCAAGATCGGAGCCATTCACGGGAGCCCATTCGGTTCCGACGGGCATGGTCAGGTTCCAGGCCTCCTTGTCCGACACGGGGTCGTACATGGCCCAGACCAAGGGGCGAATCGAACCCGCTTGATCCGTGCCGGGGCGTGAGACCAGAAACATGCGTCCCCACTCCGCTCGCTGGCGATTCACTAGCCCCTGCGGAAGTGGTCGTTCAGAGAGCTTCACACCATCTGCCGCGCGAAACACTTCCATCCGATTGAGCAACGGCGGAATCAGAATCACATACTCCGAGTCGGCGCAGATCTCCGACCCGGCGGGGACTCCCGTCCGCTTCCACTGCACCTTGCGTTCCTTCGCCTGGGGCTGGATCGCAATCAGTTCATCGCCGGATTGGTAGCACAACGTGTCGTAAGTCAGAGGGCCAACGTTGCCCAGATAGGAGTTGTCGACCGTCGGATAGATCGCATCCCGGATTCCCCGCTTGACGCCCGGTGGTCGGCGATCAAAGGGCGAGGCGGGAGGGGCGAGTTCGACCTGGAGCCGCGCCTGGGAGTGATTCCCCTGGGGATCCAATGGACTCACGATGGCAAAGCGGTCCCGAAACGCCAGCAGTACGAGTTGCGGGTCCGTCTGGACATAGCGCAAGCCGCGCGACTGTGTATCGCGGAGGACGCCGAGAGTGACATGCTGCTGCGTGATCCCTTGTCGATCACTGATCTGGACTTGGAGATTCTGACCGTTGGTGAATTCCAGTCCGAAGAGCCAGTCCGAATAAGGTCCACGCCGTGCTCCCAGAACCGGAAAGGGCTCTCGCTGCTGCAGCAGTGTGCTTGCTGACTTTTCTTCAACAATGGGAGTCCGCGAAGGGCTTTCCAGCGTACGGAGCAAAGGACCGAACCGTTCGTCCTGGCGGAACTGTTCCAGTAGTGCCAGCCCGGTGACTCCTGGCTCGCATTCGACATCTTTCAAATCATGTTGCAGGTCGGAAAGCAGGTGTCCCACCAAGGAGTCGCGCCCCAGAGAGAGCTCAGTCCGAACTAAGCGGGACACTGCCGGACCGCGCAGAGCCGGGTCGTATGACTCGCTCAAAGTCCACAACGCACGCTGCCCCGAGAACTGATCCAACTGGTTCGCCAAGGCCAATTGCAGGTGCAACTGCGGAGCGAGTTCGATGCCCAGGACGTTCGCAAAGTGGGGCCGCAGTGGGGGATCCTGAATCTCGACCACTTCGTTCATCGCCAACTGCATCTGCTGGCGTTGAGCGACATCCGCCAGGGTAAACAGATGCATCAAGCGGCCCCGCAACCAACGGTCTGCACGAACTTGATGATCCCCTGAGAGCTCCAGCAACTCGTCCCGCACGCTGACTTCTTTCACGAGATCGAGATACTCGCGAAAAGCCGCTAGCGACTCTCCCGATTTCTCCAACCCTTCGGCATTGAGTCGGTTCAGGAGTGTCTTCTGGTCCGGGGAGGTGACGATACGCTTGAGTTCGGGCACGAGGGCCAGATTTCCGGCGTAGTCGGATTTCAACTTATCGAGCAGCGTCCAGACGATCAGCCTCCGGACCGTGTCGGAGTCTTCCAGGCTCAAGGACTCTCGCAACAGTGCGATGGCCTCGGTTTCCTTCCCCTGAATCAGGAGCAGTTCACCCTGCTCGGCCAGAGCACGGGAGCGGCGGGTGGCGTCCTGCAAGTCGCGAGCGATCGCGCTCGTGGTTTCTGTGAATGACCGGAGTCCGATGACATCTGTGGTCGTTTGCATCAGCAACCGGTCTCCCGCGGCCACCAAGGAGCCGGTCCGGTGCTGCTGGTCGACGCCCGATCTCGATAGAATGCGGCCCGACTTCATGTCAATCGCCAGAATCTCATTCGTCACAACCGGGAGCAGATATTTCCCGCCGCTGACCACACCGCGTCCGGTCGGGGTCGGAATGTCCTGGCTCCACGCTGGCTTTCCGTCTTTCAAAGAG
>JANOKO010000230.1:0-2759 GCA_031419335.1 Planctomycetota bacterium | reverse complement strand
CACGGGGGATGAGGCGCTGGTCGCTGCCATCGAGAGCCACGACCTGAGCGAACTGACCCCGGCTGATCGACTGATGTGCCAGCACGCGGAGAAGATTACCCGCGATGCCACATCGGTGAAGCAGTCCGATATCCACGCTCTGCGCGATGTCGGCTTCGACGACCAGGGAATCCTCCAGATTACTTTGATTGCTTCGTGGTTCAACTACATCAACCGCGTGGCCGACTCGCTCGGGGTGGCGAGGGACTGAACCGCCTCTGACTCTGAAGCCGAGCATGGCTGACCCCGGCAGGGGTCACAGCCAAGAGTCAGTGGTCGAGCACAGCGCAGGTTCCGCCCTCGCCCTCAGTTCCTGCTCCCCTCTCCCCCTGGGAGAGGGGCCGGGGGTGAGGGCCGAATGCCAACAGACTCCGCTGGTGGTGAAATGATCCGAATCGTGCGTTGAACCAGATTTCAATCGTGTGTCCTGTGCCTACCCATTTCCATGCGTCAGCACTGCGAGAAGTCTCTAACGGTTACTCGCATCGCCAGGGGGGAATGCGTTAGCCTGCGGCTGGCTGTCATTGTGCTCCCGGCATTCAGCGGGAACGAAGCGATCACTCTTCCAGGCTACTCGCCCTATGGAACATTCTCCGACCCCAAATTGCCTCCCGGCGTGGGAGATCGCGGAACTGCCCGAGCCGAAGCCGCTGAAGTGGGAACACTGGACGCGGTTCATTGGTCCGGGCATCGTGATGATGGGGATTCAGATCGGCGGCGGGGAGTGGTTGTTGGGGCCGGACATCACCGCCAAGTACGGCGGCGGGCTGATGTGGATCGCGACGATCGCGATCATATGCCAGGTGTTCTACAACCTCGAATGCGGTCGGTATGCCCTGTATTGCGGGGAGCCAATCTTCACCGGGTTTATGCGGACCAGGCCGGGTCCGCGGTTCTGGATGGGGTTCTTCCTGTTCTTGAACTTCAGTGCGCTGATTCCCGGTCTGTCGACGCATGGGGCGGCGATGGCCGCGTCACTGTATCTCGATCGACCGCCGGGGGTGGAGGACAAGTGGCTCGTCACGGCGCTGGCGTATCTGTTCATTTTTCTGGTGGCGCTACCCGTACTGGTCGGAGGCAAGGTCTACAACATGTTGCAGGCAGTGATGACGGCCAAGGTGGTCGTCGTCCTCGGATTCTGCTTCATCATCGGGATCAGCTTTGTGAGTGCGGAGAACTGGCTGAATGTGTTCAGTGGGTTCCTCAAGTTCGGCACGGTACCGACGACCATTGAGGGCAAGGATGCGACGGTCAACATCTTTCAAAGCCTGTGGAGCGGTGATGGCTGGCCGCTGATCGCGCTGGGAAACATCGCCACTCTGGGGGCCTTTGCGGGGTACGCCGGGGGGGGCGGGTTGTCCAACTCCACCTACAGCAACTTCGTCCGCGACAAGGGCTGGGGCATGGGCAGCGTCGTCGGTGCGATCCCCAGCGCGGTAGGGGGGAAAGAGGTCACGCTCAGCCACCTGGGCAAGGCGTTCCTCATCAATGCTGACAACCTCCGCAAGTGGAAGGCGTGGTGGAAGTATATCCTGGTGGACCAGATCTTTGTGTGGGGACCGGGCTGCTTCATGGGGATGGCCCTGCCTGCTTTGTTGTCGCTGGAGTTCTCGCAGCATTCACTGCTGAGCGGCTCGAAGCTCGATTGGGCCCAGTCGCTGATCTCCGCTGATGGAATCCGTCACGATCCCAGGTTTGGGGCAGCGCTAGCCAACGTGCTGTGGATCGTGACAGTCCTGGTCGGGATGCTGGTGATGCTCCCCAGCCAGATGTCGATTGTGGATGACTTCAGCCGCCGCTGGACCGACATCCTCTGGTCCGGCAGTCGCCGCATGCGGAGCAACCCCGATGGCCATGCGGTGAAGCATGTCTACTACTTCATCCTGGCCTTTTTCGTGGTTTGGACACTCGCCTTTACGTACGTCTTCAGCACCTATGGCACCCCAAAACTGATGACACTCGTGATCGCGAACCTGAACAACCTGGCCTTGGGGGCGACTTCGTTCCACCTGCTGTGGATCAACTGCACGCTGCTTCCGAGGGAACTCCAGCCGCGCTGGTATCATCGGGTCGGAGTGATCGCCTGTGGGGTGTTCTACCTCGGCATGGCGGGGCTGGTGTTCATGACCAAGCAGTGGCCGATGCTGAGAGAGTATTTGGGAATCTGAGGCCATCGGGTCGGCGTTGCAAGGCGAAATGCCACAACAAGGTGGGCTGGATCGGGGCCTGAAATCGAAACGCACTGGGGATATCTCTCGGGCGTCATTGGCTCGACTCGCCCATTCTGTTGGTTGCAACCAATACTGTCTGATAAGATTGAAAACGGTATCAACTTCGGGAGAACTTCATGCCGACCAAGTCCATCGCCCCCCAAACCACGCAGCCTGCTCCGCCCGAATTCGGCGGAAAATGGGTCGCTTGGGTGTCGGATCATTCGCGGATCGCCGCTCAGAGCGACACACTTCAGGAACTCTTGCGAATCGTTCATGACCGTGGCATCGTCGACCCTGTGTTCGAGAAGGTGCCTCATGCGGATGTCCGGTTCGTGGGGATGCGATGAGGTTTC
Organism: Planctomycetota bacterium; assembly: GCA_031419335.1. Taxonomy (GTDB): domain Bacteria; phylum Planctomycetota; class Planctomycetia; order Planctomycetales; family Planctomycetaceae; genus TH-plancto1. The sequence continues at coordinate 154 of JANOKO010000230.1, read as the reverse complement.
CGTATCGCGAATATGTCAGCCAGTTGCCGGGGAGTACGGACTACCGATTGATCTTGCGACCGGTCATCACGATTCGGGTCGCTGGATCAAAGTCTCATGCCCGGTGGGATGCCTTGGTGGATACGGGTGCAGATGAAACTTTGTTGCCTTTGGC
>JANOKO010000229.1:0-6588 GCA_031419335.1 Planctomycetota bacterium | reverse complement strand
TTGAGCGTCTGGGTGACGGGTGCCTTGGCAGAAATACAAAAACTCGACCTCGACCGGCACACGTGCAGCGGGGGAGCAGGAGGCAACAGCGGCACCGGGATTCCACGCGCGGGAAATCACGCCTGTGGGGAACACCGGTGGGTCGGTTCAGTAGCGCGTTGAAAACGTCTGTGGCACGAGCCTCCAGCCCGTGATTCCTCGAGTCTCACGCATGGGCAAGGATGTCCCTGCCGCGTTTTTCAACGGGCTGCCAGCTCTCAAGAGTTCAGATGAGCCGACTTCACCACATCGAGAGTACGAACCACTGCAGCTGGTTGACGACGAACAAAGAGCATGGCAAACGCCCCGGCAGCAGCGGCCAGAATCAACCACAGTTTGGATTCACTGGTCGGGGAGGATGGTTCATGAATATCGGTGGACAAGGTGTCTTCCGCCAATTCATTCAAGACCTCCGTTCCTGGGACTTCAGCCGGAGGCAGGGGAGCGACCAGCAATGGCAGGCGAGTTGGCCCCACGGCATCCAAATCCTGTGTTCGCCAACTGTCAGTCATCGCCAATGGCTCAGTGGTCAGTTCCTCGCTGGGTCGGGACCGCTGATATCCCGGAGATGCGCTCGCCGGAAACGGACGAGGGACAGGGGCGCGACCCGTTGAAGCTGAAGTGACATTCTCCTCCATGTCTGCTTGAGCAGAGGGAGGCGAACTCAGATCAGCTTGGACCACTTGAGATTCTTTGTCTCCTAGGCGAGTGTCAGCCAGCCCTGGCTGTGTGACGTCTGAAGAATGGCTCTGCGCAAGCGGTGTCTTCGCTGTGTTTTTCCATTCGGGGCGAGAGTTCGGAAATCCGACGGCGGATCGCGATCCCTTCCGAGATGGTCCAGGTTCGATTCGCATCTGAGCCATCGTCTTCGCGGAAGGTTCCACACCACCCTCTGCCCAGGGATTCTCCACGGACATCTTCTGGGATCTGTTTACGGGGATTCCTTCGCCTTCCTTCCATTCGGCGAAAGGCCAGTCCTCGGGCAGATTCGATGGAGACTTTCGTCCGGCTGGCTTGGTCGCAGAGGCATTCACTACCGGTCCGCCGGTCGTCTCTTCTGGCAAACTCGCAGGTGAGTGTTGATCGAGTCGGATCTTGGTCAGTACGAGGCGCACGATGTCTGCAGGTTGTTCTTCTCCCGCGACAAAATACACATCCTCACTGTCGGCTACTCGTTGAGCCAATTGAGCCACACGGTAAGCAGACCGAAACTCCTCCTTATTGAGCAGAGATTTCGCTTGAGTGATGAGAGTTTGAATCCGGGCTCGGGCTTCGGATTGCCGGGCATTGTCCTGGGACGGTTGATCGGTGGAGGAACTCGCTTGTACTGACTTCTTGGGTTCTGGATGCGGTCCTGTCGATGACACGCTGCTCTCATCCCGAGACTTCGTGGACAATTGCTCTGCCGTTTTGGTTCGGCTTTCCCCCGGCGATTTCTTGGCCCAGGGGTGTTCACTCGTCCCATCAAAACTGGCATTGCCGGGAGGCGGACTCTGTGCTTCCGCCGCGTGAGCTGCTTTCTGTGCCGACTTCTTGATGTGTACGGTGCCCTCTTCCTCGTCGTTAAACAATTCCGTGGCGGCCGCACCCGGCGGCGGCGAGTTGAGCAGCGGTTCAGCGGTCTCAGCGGTCTTTTCTTCGGAGACCGTTTTCACTCGACGATCAAGGTACTCTCCGGCCCATTCCGCCGTTTCCAGATCGCTGTTTTCCTTCCGAACTCGATGAGGTGCAGTGGTCTTCGATTCCTTTGAGACCACTCCAGGTGCATCCCACTGGGGATCCTCGGATGGGTCTGACAGTTCAGGCTCCTCGTTTCGATACGCCAATTGATCTTTGGCTTTCGAAGACCCAGACTCTTGCCGCTTTCGCTCGGCGACATGTCGTTCCGCATCGATCGCTTCGCGACCCGCTGATTCTGGCAAATTTGACGACAAGTCGCGGTTTCCACGTGTGCAGCCACACAGCGCGAAGCCAGACAGGCATGTCATCGCCACAGCTGTAAACCATCGGTTTCGTTCACGCATTGTTGTGCGCATGGACACGTCCCCCCAGACGTATAGACTCAGAGCCTGCTCACCGTATCGTCTGTCTGGGTTCTCTGGCGTGAAACGATTCTTTCCGGGATGCTGATTTTTCAATCCCTTCGGGCTGATCTGGCTGTAGGAATTCCTTCGACCATGTGATCCAACAAAACCGATACGTATCGAATTCCAGCGTTGTCAACAACCTGTTTGTCTGCTGATGACGAGAGGTTGCGGATTCCTAGACACTCTTTCATGACTACTCATTCTCTTGTTCTTCTCCACATTTCTCCTCACTCCTCCCCATGCGACCCACCACAGCCCAACGAGTTTTCAACACCCTCCTATCCGGTTGATTTACAGTAACTCTTGTGGATTGCTACACTTGTGATCGAATCCACCTTTCAAAGGCTTGCTTTTCGGCCTCTGATACTGATACTGGTGATTCAATCTACTTGTTCTTCTGGAAGAACGCCTCCCATGAATCTCGTCTGTTCACGTCAACTTTTGGCAACCGCACTGGCAACTGTGAGCGGAGTTGTTCCCACACGGACCACGAAAGATATCCTCAAGAACATCAAGCTGATCGTCAACGATGGGGTGGCCACTTTGATTGGCACGGACCAGGAAGTCGGCATCCGCTACCAGATGCCCGAGATCCAATCAAGTTCCCCCGGAGAGGTCTTGCTACCGACTCAACGAGTCACGGCGATCCTCCGGGAATTGCAAGAAGCGGATGTCACCATCGAAGTGGACGAACGGTCCCTGAAGATTCGATCGGGACAGAGCGAGTTCAAGCTCTCTGTCGAAGACCCAGCTGAGTTCCCCGAGGTGGCAGCCTTTCAGGAGAAAGACTACCACGTAGTCACCGGTGCCGTGTTGAAGCAAGGCATCCAGAGAACAATCTTCTCGACGGATGTTGAAAGCACTCGCTATGCGTTGGGTGGAGTCTTAATGGAGCTCCGCAAAGATAGCGTCACTCTGGCAGCGACCGATAGTCGGCGACTGGCTGTGTACAAAGCAGTGGCTGCGGCTCATGGACGGGTGGCGGAAGAGGTTGTTGCACCGGTGATTCCAGCGAAGGCAATGCAACTCATTGAACGCAGTATCCAGAGTGGTGAACAAGAGGTGCATATCGCCTTGCACACGAACGAAGTTTTGGTTCGGAGCGGCAACTCAACGGTTTATGCACGGCTCGTTGAGGGGCGATTTCCGCGGTACCAAGATGTCATGCCCAATGACTACACCCGTAGTGTGTCCTTTGTCGTGGGTCCGTTTCTCTCTGCGGTGCGTCAAGCCATGATCGTCACGAATGAAGACAGTAAGGGAGTCGACTTTGTCTTCGAATCGGGATCGCTGACGCTCAAAAGTTCGGCCAGCGATGTGGGCACCTCGAACATTCAGATTCCGATCAGCCTGGAAGGGGACGATTTCAAGATCACGTTCGATCCTAAGTTTGTGTCGGACTTCTTGCGAGTTCTGGAACCATCGAGCCAGGTGACCTTAAGGATCGTGGATGGGGACAGCGCGGCAGTATTCAAGGCAGATGAGAATTACACCTATGTGGTCATGCCGCTCGCTCGCGACTGAGTGGAGACGAGATGAGACAGCCCCGCAAACCGCCGGAACCGCTCTTCACGCCTCCTCCGAATCAAGACGCGAAGAAACTCGGCGACGTGTTATCTCAAGTCATCGCGATGCGGGGCCTTGGTCGCATCCGAGGCGATCGGCAGTTGGCCGATGCCTGGAAGAGTGTCGCCGGTCCGGAGGTCGCAGCGGGATCGCGTCCGACGATCCTGCGGAATGGGGTGTTGCAAGTTTTGGTGACGAGTTCAACCCTGCTCTGTGAACTTGTCAGCTTTCACAAAGCCACAATTCTGGCCCGTCTGATCGCCGAACATCCCGATCTCAAGGTGCGGGATCTCAAATTCAAGTTACAGAGTCGCGAATAAGACTCGGGTCGTTTCCTCGTCCAATCATCAGGCAAACATTGTGTCCACCAAATCCAAAGCTGACATTCATCGCGTAATTGATATCCGCGTGGACAGAGGCAGTCCCAGGAAGATAATTCAGATCGCACTCGGGGTCCGGGTTTTTGAGGTTGATCGTGGGGGGCAGTTGCCGGTCCACCAGAGCCATGCAACAGATCGCCATTTCTAACCCAGCCGCCGCACCGATCATGTGACCCGACATGCTCTTGGTGGAACTGATGCGAAGTTGCTTAGCTGCGGTTCCAAAGCCTGCTTTCAGCGCGAGTGTTTCTGCGGCATCATTGAATTTGGTACTGGTACCGTGGGCATTCACATAGATGTGAGCGGCAATCTCTTCGGGTAGGAGTCGGCTATTCTGTAAACACTCTGCCACTGACCGCCCCGCTTCGTGTGCCCCAGGGTCCGGCTGGGTGATGTGGTAGGCATCAGAGGTCACGCCCCGTCCCAAGAACTCGGCGTAGGCTTTCGCCCCCCGCTTCCGGAGATGGCTTTCCGATTCAAAGATCAGGCAACCCGCCCCCTCGGACATGATGAGGCCGCTGCGTTCCCGATCGAACGGTCGAACCGCTGCGGTGGGGTTGTCGTTGAACCCCTTGGCCATCGCCCGCATGTTGATAAACGACGCCATACCCAGTCGGGTCAATGACGCTTCAGTGCCACCCGTGATGACGACATCCGCCTCACCGCAGGCGATCAGCCGGGCCGCATCGATCATCGCATGACCACTGGAAGCACAGGCACTACTGACCGTGTAAGCCGGTCCATTAAACCCAGTCGCGATGCAGATATTCGCAGCGGCGGCATTGGGCATCAGCAGGGGGATGGTCATCGGGCTGACCTTGCGAGGTCCACCTCTGAGCAGGTTTTCAGTTTGCTCCTGGAGTGTTAGCAAACCAGACAGCCCCGCACCGACCACGACGCCGCCATGGCGTCCAAGCGACTGTCCTCCCAGGCCCGCATCGTCGAGAGCCTGTAGTGCCGCAGCGACCGCGAACAGAGAGGCCCGGTCCATTTTGCGAGCGGCGGTGCGTTCGTTGACCTCGACGGTTTTCGGGTCGAAGTTGCGGACTTCTCCACCGATTTTGACCTCTAAATCCGACACATCAATCTGGGTCAGCTGAGCAATACCCGATTGTCCCGCGAGCAGTTGCCGCCACACGGTTTTGCGATCGTTACCCAGAGGGCAAACCAGTCCGACACCGGAGATAAAGACTCGCTGCATGCGATGATCCGATGCCGATCTGTCCTCAGCTGCAGGCAGAGCCAATGCCCGAGAGCCGGAGTGGCAGGTGACGAGGTCACCTGCCTGTGGGGAAGTGGGAAGTGGCGGATGATAGCGGATGCGAGTCGGGAGAAAAATCGCAATCCCTTGTGTGGGCTGAATTTCAGGGAGTCGCGGGGAAAGGTCGACCAAGCTAGAATGAACGTGCGCCAGCCAGATTGAGGTATGGATCACTCCAGTCCTCAGGCCGCGCAGACCGATCGAGGGGTCCAACATGCTTGCCGGGGGCGTCGAACCCTCGCCAGTCGATCTCCGGGCGATGAGGCGTGGAATGAGTTGTACGACATACCGACACCTCGGGGCACATCCGACCGTTCAGGACGGGCGGGCGGGGGTGTACTTCGCCGTCTGGGCTCCGAATGCTCAAGAAGTCTGCGTCATTGGCGACTTCAATCATTGGAGCCACGGGGCGTTCTTCCTCAACTCCAGTTCGAATGGGGTCTGGTTTGGCTTTGTTCCCGGCGTCGATTCCGGCGAACACTACAAATACAGTTTGCGCTCCCCCACCGGGGAGATCATCCAAAAGTCCGACCCGTACGCTTTTGCGTCTGAAGTACCTCCCAAGACAGCGAGTATTGTCTGCCCGGTGCTGGAGGGGTTTGACTGGCACGATGGCTCCTGGATGGAACGCCGACAGAAGACCAACTGGTCTCAGAAGCCAGTCTCGATCTACGAGGTCCACCTCGGTTCCTGGAAGAGGCCTTGGGACGGGCGGAAGTACTGCTCCTACCACGAACTCGCCGAACAACTGGTGGCCTACTGCCAGGACATGGGCTTCACCCACCTCCAACTGATGCCGGTGTCCGAGTACCCGTTCGACGGATCATGGGGCTATCAGCCGACGGGGTATTTTGCTCCGACATCGCGGTATGGCAGCCCACAGGACTTCATGTTCTTCGTCGATTACTGTCATCAACACGACATCGGCGTACTCATCGACTGGGTGCCAGGACACTTCCCCACCGATGGCCACGGTCTGGGGCGGTTTGACGGGACCGCGATGTATGAGCATGAGGACTCGCGGCAGGGGTTTCATCCCGACTGGAATACCTACATCTTCAACTACGGGCGGAGCGAGGTTCGCAACTTCCTGCTGTCGAACGCCCGCTTCTGGTGCGACGTGTATCACGTCGACGGGCTGCGGGTCGATGCGGTGGCCTCGATGTTGCACCTTGATTATTCGCGTCCGTAGTTGAAGATGTAGGTATTCCAGTCGGGATGAAACCCCTGCCGCGAGTCCTCATGCTCATACATC
>JANOKO010000228.1:0-1186 GCA_031419335.1 Planctomycetota bacterium | reverse complement strand
GCACGTACTCGATGATCGCCTGCGATTCGGCGGCCTTGAGCAGCTTGAACGATGGCATGTAGGTCCCGGGAATTCCATCCTCGACGACACGGGCGAGGTCATTCCGATGGGCTTTCATGTTCTCCTTCGTCGAGGTGAACTTGAATAACCCCTTCCGGTAATCACGAGGCCGCACATTCAGGTACGGTGCGGTCGGCCCCTGCCCATCCCCGGCCACACCATGGCAGTGCTGACAGTGCTCGGCATACAACAGCCGGCCGTGGGTCAGCACTTCACCGGGGCCGATAACGATCTTATCGCCCGGCTGGGCCGCCTGGGCCGGGGCAGCGAGCAGTGCAAGACGATGCGTCTCTTTGTTGTAGCTGTCAAACAGAACGGGATCAGACCCCGCAGGCATCGATGTCCCACTCACCCAAGCGACTTCCTGTCCCGACTTCAACTCACGATGTGTTTCCGTCAACAGCACCGACAGATCCTGGGTCGGCTTCGCCTCGTCCTTGGACTCTTCCGACTTTTTCGGTTCCTTCTTCGCAACACCTGTTTCAAGCACGGTGACCGAAATCACTTGTGAGTCTGTCAGCGAGCCATCCGAGACTTGAATGACCACCCCATAGATGTTGTTCTTGTCAGAGTCAGTTGGAGTCTTGTGAATCGGTGCCGAGCGAAAAACCAACGCCCCCGACGTACTGTTGAGCTTGAACTGCTCGGCATCCGGTCCCCCAGTAATTGAGTAGACCATCGCTTCGACGGGCTTGTAAACGTCCGTGGCCGTCAGTGTCGCGACATCGGTCGCCTGCTCATTGACCTCGACGGACAGAACCGGGCCACCGTCGAACTGCGGCGAATCATTCACGGTCGCCACAGCTGCGTGCGGATTGAGCGGCAGCTTGTCCGATATCCGGATTTTATGCGGGGTGCCGAATTTCTGATCGACCACAGTGCGGACGTAGTCCTGCATGACAGGCGACAAACCCTCGCGGTGGCTAAACTGCGGCTCCGTCCGTCCGCTACCGCAGACCAACGAAACGCAGGCGACCAGCACCAGGGCAGATGACTTGGACCTCACAGATCCTCTCCCGTCCGAAACGACCGGGCAGACCAACTGGTCCGCCCCACTCCCACACCAGCGAGCTTCTCAGCTCACTCCACGACTCTGAAACGTGGGACAGGCTTGCAGCCTGTCTGT
>JANOKO010000227.1:0-1641 GCA_031419335.1 Planctomycetota bacterium | reverse complement strand
AGGTCAAAGCCGGCGACTGCGTCAAAGCCGCAGCTGCCATCGCGGGCGGCGGCGGCGGCGGCAAGCCCGACATGGCCGAAGCCGGGGGACGGATGCCAGAGAAGCTCGACGAGGCACTCGCTGCGGGCCGGGCGTATCTGGTAGGGGCACTGAGGTAGTACGCCCCATGCCCCGCGAAGTCCTGGTGAAATGACATGGAATCCGCTACATTCTAACCCGGCAACTGAGATTTCGAACTGCTGAATCCGGAGACCGATAGAAATGACAATCGTCACTTCTCGGGAGAACTTTGAGCAACTGATGGATCTCCGAATGAGTGAGTCCAAACTGTTACTCAGCTCAAAGAACTGGGATGGCTCCTACTATCTCGTTGGATACGCGGTAGAGTTTGCTCTCAAGGTCCGCATCATTTCCCGATTGATGGCATCGAACGGATTTCCCGACAAAAAGCTGGCCGAGAACTTTTACAAGCATGACCTGACGTTACTCCGCAAGTGGGCCGAACTGGATGAAGAGATGGACAAATGCTCGACAATTTGCATCCATTGGGATATCGTGAAAGACTGGAATGAGCAAAGTCGATACGAGATCGGAAAGACGGATCGGGATGCCACTGACATGTACGAAGCCACCGAGGAGGTTCTGGAATGGATCAAGTTGCGTTGGTAGAAGACCAGATTGCCGATGGTCGACGATTTGTCGAACAATTCGCCGCAGACGGGAACACCGTTCGGGCCGCGTTTTGGGTCAAGTCAGCTGAGGAAGGGGATTGGTTCCTCTACGTCGTCACTGACATCTATGACACCGATGGCCCCGCAGCTTCCTACCGATCGGTTCATCGATCCTTGGGTAAACTCAAAAACTCCTGGATCTCCAGTTCCGAAATCAAGGTCATTGGACCGAGAAATCCCATCGCCAAAGACGCGATAGCGATTATGGATCGTTTTCCGGGACGGTCGGCGACTTGGTCTGGGAGTAAATCACTCGGGTCAATGACGGTTGAACAAACCTTCATCTACCCCTGCGATATCTTTAAATGCTCTCAGGCACATTCGATGTCCACTGAGGACATCGACCGAGTTGATGAAGCGTGATCCCGATGGCCAGCAACTACCACACCACGCGGATCTCAAGGATGGAGCCGCATTTGAAGGCTCGCCGATTTCATTGGACATCAGAACGCACAGGGCCGTGGAAGTCTCATTCATTGAGGATGGAGCCGCTGAACCTCGCGTGATTCGATTGGATGAAATCGACTCGATCGGCTGAAGCCGCGTCGATGCGGCGGCGGCAAGCCCGACATGGCCGAAGCCGGGGGACGGATGCCAGAGAAGCTGGACGAAGCTCTGGCGGCAGGCCGGGCGTACTTTGTGGCAGCACTCGCTTGACGACCCATGTCAACAGACATGTTGCTGCTCATGGAATGGACTCAATGAAATCGCTGCACTTCATACTCTGTGTTTCACTGGCCGCACTCACCGTGCTGGTGTACTCGCAGAGCCTGCACAACGGCTATGTGTATTTTGATGACAATGGCTACGTCGTCGAAAACGTCATGGTGCATCAGGGACTGACCGCCGAGTCGATCTCCTATGCCTTTACGACCAATTACCTCGGGAACTGGATTCCGATGACTTGGCT
>JANOKO010000226.1:0-2845 GCA_031419335.1 Planctomycetota bacterium | reverse complement strand
TTCGAGAGCCTCCAGCTCAAGACATGCCGACTGGACCAGTCGATCACAGCTGTCAAATAGGAGGTAGCCGCAGGGCATCGGCACGTACGTGATGTCGCACGCCCAGACCTGGTTCGACCTCGTGATCTTCATGCCTCTGAGCAGGTACGGATAGATCTTGTGACCCTTCGAAGGAACGGATGTGCGCAGTCCCGGAGCCAACCCCTCAATGCCCATCTGACGCAAGCAAGTGCCGCCCCGTGGTCCCAAAAACGGGGTTGGCCACACTCCGTCCGTGTGCAGACTCGATGCTTTGATCGCTGCGCATTCTCTGAATGCAGTGTCGACAATGGAGGAATCGTGTGGTATTCACATTCATCAACGAACTGGTCATAATCCTCGGGTAAGGTCGTTGCCGAACGAACAATGCGTGTGGATCATTGAGCATGGACAAGTCGCACAAATTCGCACGCAAGAGATACTTCACTGTTTTTGCTGACACAACCTACCTCTAGGACATCGCGACATGCTGACATTTACCGGCGACGGCCAGGCGACCACCTGTGATGGGCGGACCCGCCGCGATTTTCTGCAGGTCGGGGCGCTCGGGGCGATTGGCCTCTCATTGCCGCAATACCTCGCCGCCAAAGAGCAGTCTGGTCAGTCGGCCAACGACGACCGGGCCTGCATCATGATCTTCAACCTCGGGGCACCGAGTCAGCTCGACACCTTCGACATGAAGCCCAACGCTCCCGCCGAAGTGCGCGGGCCGTTCCAGGCGATCAACACCTCGGCACCGGGGATCCAGCTCTCCGAGATCCTCCCGCTGCACGCCAAGATCGCCGACAAGATCGGCTTCGTGCGCTCAGTCCATCACACCGGAGCGGCTGTGCATGATGCCGGGTGGCAGATGATGCAGACCGGTCGGCAGTTCTCGGGCGGGATCAACACGCCACACGCGGGGGCTGTGTTGTCGTATCTGAAGGGGCGGAAGACGGACTTGCCGCCGTTTGTGGTGTTGCCGGAATTGATGGGTCGCGGGGGCGGGAATCTGCCGAATGGTCAGGCGGGGGGCTTCCTCGGGAAGGCGATGGACCCGTTCGCCCTGATGGCCGACCCGTCGGTGGCGAACTTCAAGGTGCCGGATCTGCTGCCACCCGCGGATATCGGCACGGTGCGACTGGATCGCCGCCGCAAGATGCGGGACATCGTCGATGCGCGGGTCAGCGAGTTCGAGGCCAGCGAGAGTGCAGCCCTGCTCGACGGCAACTTCCAGGCCGCCTTCCGGCTGATGACCTCGGACCAGGCACGCGGGGCGTTCGACCTAGCCCAGGAGAAGCCCGAGGTCCGCGAGCGGTACGGCATGAACCGGTTCGGTCAGTGCTGCCTGCTCGCTCGTCGTCTGATCGAAGCCGGGGTGCGGTTCGTGACGATCAATACGTTCCTGACCGTGTTCGACGAGATCACCTGGGACATCCACGGGTCGAAGCCGTTCACCTCGATCGAGGGGATGCGGGACATCGTGGCCCCGATGTATGACAAGGCGTACTCGGCCCTCATCGAAGATCTCTCCGAACGTGGGATGCTCGACAAGACGATGGTCTGCAACTTTGCCGAGTTCGGTCGCACCCCGCGCGTCAACCCCGCCGGAGGCCGCGACCACTGGCCGCAATGCTACACCGTCTACTTCGCGGGCGGCGGCGTCAAGGGTGGACAAGCTGTCGGCGCCAGCGACCCCATCGGCGGTGTCCCCGCTGACCGCCCCGTCGGCCCCGGCGAAGTCGTCTCCACGATCTTCCACAGCCTGGGGTTGGATCTCGACACAATTCTCCCCGGCCCGGCGGGTCGACCGTTCCCGATTGTGGACTTCGGGAAGCGGGAGATTCACGAGCTGTTTTAGGGGAAAGTTTTCAGCGATCATCCAGAAGTTGGCGATCTGTGTCAGGGTCCGGTGTCTATCTCATCCATTCGGAGAGTCTCGCATGTGGAATATCATCATCGGTGTCATTTTCGTGATCGGTGGCCTGTCAGGGCAACTGGTGATTCGTGGAACTCAGAGTTCCGGTGCCGCTATCGCGGTGGGTGCTGGCATGATCGTGTGGGGTATCGTGCAGATGGTTCGTGCTCGGTCTGAAGGATAGGGCGGCACTCTCCCCGCACCCGCAATGCTTGCTCATCACATCGACCTCGATCACAATTCAACGACACCTCCGGACCCGGCGGTGATCGCCGCGATGGAGGTCGCCTGGAGGGAGGCGTACGGCAATCCCGGCAGCCGACATTCGGCGGGTCGACGAGCGCGGCGGGCGCTCGAAGAGGCCCGCGAGTCGGTCGCCTCGATCCTCGGAGCCAAGCACTCCGAGGTCGTCTTCACCAGCGGCGGCACCGAGGCCAACAACACCGCCATCTTCGGGCTGACACAGGGCCACACCGGGACCATCGCCCTCCCGCACGGAGAACACCCGTCCGTCGAGATGGCGGTAAGGCGGTTGGAGTCCGCCGGCTGGTCGCGGGTGACGCTACCCCTCGATGAGAACGGTGTCATCGCACCCGAGTCATTGGCCGCGATCAACTCGACCCAAGTGCAATTGGTCACGTTGCTCCTGGCTCATAATGAGACGGGTGTCATCCAGCCCGTCGGAGAAATGGCGCGTCTGTGTGCCGAGCATCAAGTGCCGCTGCACTTGGATGCGGTCCAGGCGGTCGGCAAGATCGATGTCGACTTTCATGCATTGGGAGCGACGAGTCTCTCACTCGGTGCGCACAAGTTCCACGGGCCGCGCGGGATCGGGGCACTGCTGATACGCGAGGGGACTCGCCTCGGTCCTCTGCTATTCGGGGGACATCAGGAGCGTGAGCAGCGCCA
>JANOKO010000225.1:0-8170 GCA_031419335.1 Planctomycetota bacterium | reverse complement strand
AAGCCTGGAAGTGGCTGATATCCGCTCGGGCGAAGGCAGCTTTTCCTACTGCGACGGCACCAACTACATCTTCATGGATAACGAGAGCTTCGAGCAGGTCGAACTCGCGAAAGAATCCTGTGAGGAGCAGATGGTCTACATCAAGGAAAACACCCCGTGTGCCTTGGTGTTCTGGAATGACAAACTGATCGGAGTCACCCCGCCCAAGCAGGTGATCCTGACGATCACTAATACCGACACAGCCGTGCGGGGCAACACCGCGACCAACGTCACTAAGCCCGCGACGACAGAAACCGGGGCTGAGGTTTATGTGCCCTCCTTCATCAACATTGGTGATAAGATTAAGATTGACGTGGAGACCAAGTCCTACATGGGCCGAGCGAACGATTAGAACCGATAGGAACTCCTTTCCATCGCCACGGCATCGTCGATGCACTGGTGTTCCGAGAGGGTGGGCAGTGAGTTCGGTTCATTGGAGTGGAGACGCTGCAGCGCCTCGGGGCCGAACACGAGAAATCTTGGTGACTGTTCCCTATCCACACTCCCGCTCCGGAGTCACACCATCATGAAGCTGATCGTGGGCCTCGGAAATCCTGGTCGGCAATACGTTGGAACCCGGCACAATGTCGGGTATGACGTTCTGCAACTCCTGGGACGGCGACTGAGCGTGGATCGATGGAAATCCCAATTCGAGGCCGATGTCGCAGAGGGGCGAATGGGAGATGAAAGAGTCCTGCTCGTCGCTCCAACGACGTACATGAACCTCAGCGGACGGGCTGTCAAGGCTCATTTGGGGTTTCACAAATCTGTGGCAGACGATGTCCTGGTCATCTGCGACGACCTAAATCTTCCCAGCGGAAAATTGCGGATGAGGGGATCGGGCACTGCAGGGGGGCAAAAGGGGCTTCAGAACATCATCGAGTTGTTGGGGATCAACTCCGTCGCACGCTTGCGAATTGGCATTGGACGCCCGATGGTTCCGATCGATCCCTCAGATTATGTCCTCGGAAAATTCTCCGCCGATGAGCGGCTTTTGATCGATGTCGCCTGTGCCGCAGCTGCTGATGCGACCGAGATGTGGGTCCAACACGGTCTGGCGATGGCGATGAACAAGTACAATGTTGGCGAAGCCGATAGTCCGAGCAAGCCGGTTGAGGGTTAAGATACAGGTGAAGACTTCCCAGTGGATGGAGCGCAGAGGACTCACCGTTGCCTTCGTCCAGGGATCGATGCACTCGCTCAGTCTCCTGGGTTTCGAATAAACTGGGGCGGATGCTTGTGGCGACTTGGTGATTTGCGGACGTGTCGACCTTGGTCGATGGCGAACTGATTCGGACGGTTGCTTCCTTGTGAGACTCTCCCCGGAGATCGTGATGACGTTGTTTCGATGGGCTGCTGTGGCTGCGTGTGTGGGACTGTATGGATCGACTGCTTCGGCGGAAAACTGGCCGGAGTGGCGGGGGCCGCAGCACAACGGGATCTCGACCGAGACGGGGATCGCGACGACATGGGCCAAGGACAAGAACGTCGCTTGGAGAGTGAAGCTGCCCGGCCAGGGTGGAGCGACGCCGGTGGTCTGGGGGGACCGCATATTTTTGACCTCGGCGGAGGGGGACGATCTCGTCGTACTCGGGATCTCCACAGCTGGCAAAGAACTGTGGAAGACCAAGATCGGCAGCGGCAACAAGGACGCCCGCACGGGGGAAGGGAACTCGGCCTCGCCGTCCCCGGTGACGGACGGGAAGCATGTGTGGGTCTTCATCGGGACCGGGGAGTTGGCGTGTCTCGACACGGCAGGGAAGATCGTCTGGCAGTTCAATGTGGCGGAGCGGTACGGCAAGATCGACATCCAGTTCGGCATGACCTCCACGCCCATCCTGCATGAGGGATCGCTGTACCTGCAACTGATTCATGGACCAGGAAGCAAAGACCATTCCGTTGGAAAAGTGGTCAGTCTGGTGGCCGCAACAGGCCAAGAGAACTGGGCCATCGACCGGAACCAGAAGCCTGAAGATGAGTGCCAGCACGCCTACAGCTCGCCGATCTTGATGCCAGGGAAGCACCCGCACCTCATCACGCATGGCGGTGATTGTACGATCGGGCACTCGCTGGCCGATGGCAAAGAACTGTGGCGGCTCGATGACTTGAACGGGCCGTCGCAGTACAACAAGAACCACGACAACACGCTGCGGTTCGTGGCCTCGCCCGCAGCCACCGAGGAGTTCCTGGTCGTACCGACTGCGAAGGGTGGGCCGGTCCTCGGGCTGCATGCCAGCGAGCTAGACGGCAACGTCACTGGTAAGTCGCCGGTCAAATGGGTCGGCGAGCGGACACCGGACGTGTCGTGCCCCGTGATTCATGAGGGGCTGGTCTATCTGTGCATGAACGATGGGCGGCTGCGGTGCGTGGAGCAGTCGACCGGCAAGATCGTCTACGATGAGCGAATTCACAACGCCCAGCACCGGGCCTCGGGCGTGGTGAGTGAGGGCCATCTGTACCTGACTGCTCGTGATGGCGTCTGTACGGTCGTCAAGCTGGGGAAGCAGTTCGAGGTGCTGGCCGAGAACGAACTCGGCGAGCCGCAGACCGCCTCACCGGTGATCTCGAACGGCACGTTGTACATGCGAACGTACGAGGCGCTGTATGCCATCCGGGGGAAGTAGTGACCCAAGCCCGTTTAGCTGCGACGCGAAGTCTTCGAAGCGGAGCGTCCTCACGGAGTGACCCAGACATCGCTTTGGATGTCTGGCCGCACACCAGGAACAAGAGGGTTTGAAAGACGAGCGTCTCCACGGTAGCCTCTTGTTGTTCCACAACCCAGACGCTCAAAGCAGCGTCTGGGCCACCCCGCCCGGAACGACATGTTGCTTGAAGTCCATCATCCCAGTCAGTAGAGCGTGCCAGACGACCAACGCGATGTCGGTGACAGCCAGTGCGGCGGCCATGCCCCACAGTCCGTAGCTCCGCCTGCGACCAGCTTCGATCATCAAGCATGCCAGAAACAACCACGACAGTCTGTTGTGCCATTGTGTGACTCGCTGCGTGATGAAGCCTTGCTCCGTTCTGTTCCGATGGGAACCACAACCAGGGCATAGAAACATAGACCACCCCACCACGCAGCCCAGACGAGCAACAGGCACACTCTCCAAGTCGCAAGGCCGATCGCTGGAACCGAGGACTCGGGAACCGCGTGATTCAATTCGTCTCCGGGCATCAATCGACTTCCAGAACCTTTCCAGCGGGCGAGACCTTGATATCGCGAGTCTTGCCATCCGCCGATTTTCCACGGACTTCGTAGACCGTCTCATCGCCCTCTGTCTCTGTCCAGGCGGTCTCGAAGGTCACGCCGGGGAGTTTTTCCTTGGCGATTTTCATGACGGACTCGGGAACTTTTTCAATCGGCACCATTTCCGTCTTCTCAAAGGCTTCGCCGCAACCAGCGATTGCCAGCAACAGGGCCAACGGGATGACCATAAAACCTCGCATCGCATTCTCCAACTCACAAAGGGATCGAACAAAGAATCAGAAACCATCCGAGACCGGCTCTCCGCCAGCTCGTGTGGTCAAAGCCTGATAGACGCCATAGTCGAGCGAGCTACTGAGAAAGCTGACATGCCCGTCACCGAACAGGAAATTCACTCCACCACTGTGCAGACTATGGAACTGGTTCACATGCGAACGCGGGTTGCCAGGACTATACCCGTCACCAGAATGTCCGAGAATCAAGCTCGCTGCCGATTCCGGCGGACCGGTCCCGACACCGTCGCTCCCGTCGGGAACAATCACCGCCCCAGAAACCGCTCCGGTCCAGGTTGCTTCGCCCAGTCGAAACGACCGCTCGCCTACTGCCAGCGTCGAGGAAGAGCCGTCGGTCATGTCCCGGAATTTGATATTGCTATCGCGAAAGAAGGCCCCGTCGCCACCCACCCCAGGCTCGAACGTGCCGAACATGGCCACATAGTTGGCCGATGCGACCTCGCAGATATTGCTTTGAAAGGCTCCCGTCGAGAGGTCACGCTTCGCGGTCTGCCAGCGGTCCGGGGTAGAGTCGGATGGGCACAAAAACGTCGGCAGCTTTTGCAGTCGCACAACGCTGTTCGAAGTGTGCTCAATCCCCAGGTTGAAATTGATCTGGTTGTAGAGGGGGGATTGATCCAGTTGCGGCAACAGAAAACTGCCCCAACCCCAGCTCGGGCCGGTGTCGTTTCCAGTCGCATCGAAGAGTGACACGTAGCCTGGGGGAAATGTCCGCATGGCATCGTGGTAGTTATGCAGTGCCAGGCCGATCTGCTTGAGGTCGGCACTGCATCCTCCGGCCCGCTTCACGAGCCTGCTGAACAGCGGGCAACAGCAAGCTGACAAGCACTGCAATGATGGCAATCACGACGAGCAGCTCAATCAGCGTGAATCCTAGGCGATGTGTCGCATGTGATCTGTCGTTCATGATCCGTACTCCTGATCCCGTCGGTCGGGCTTGAACTGAATCCCAGCGACAAATTGCTGGATGATGATGCTGGATGTCTGGGTGACGAACAGAGAAAAGAGGCACGCAACAACGACATTCTACCAGTCAACCCACTTGATCGGAATCCCACCGTTCGGAGCTTCACATACAAACGTGCCGAACCTACCACCCCGTCGGATTCCCCGCCAATTCCGTCCGCAGGAATTGTGGTACATGTCGTTCAGCTTCTCCTCGATCTTGGCTGTGGTTGACTCGTTACGCAAAGGGACCCCGACCGTCTTGCTGGTTGGGTTGCGAAGCGACAAGATACTTCTCCATCGACTCGCGGTTTGCGATAATCCGTCAGCCGTTGATATCCGTCAGCCGTTGATGAAGAGGCTTCTTTTGCATTCGGCCCCAATCCACTGAACTGGAGGGCCACACTTTTCATGAATCGATGTTCGTTGATGATCACCTCACTCCCCACTTCGATTCCTCTCGCGATCCTGCTGCTTTGCGTTCTTGGATCGAGCAGTCGCGCCGCCGACTTCGACACCGATGTCCGCCCTATCCTGGTGCAGCACTGCATCAGTTGTCACGGCTCGCAGAAGCAGGAGGGCGGGTTGCGGCTCGATCAGCGGGCGGCGGCGTTGCGGGGTGGGGACGGTTATGCGCCGGTGATCGTGCCGAAGTCGAGCGCGACCAGCCCGCTGTTTCAGTTCGTCAGTCGCGAGGATGCGGACCTGCAGATGCCGCCGAAGGGGCCGCGTCTTTCGGCGGTTGAGATCCAGTCGCTGAAGGAGTGGATCGACGCCGGAGCCGAGTGGCCGGACTCAGTGGCGGACATCGGGACGAAGAGTGCGCACTGGTCGTTCCAACCGCTGGTGCGGCCCGAGGTGCCGGGACAGGCAGGAATGCCCGCCCCACCTCACGCCATCGATGCGTTCATCCGAGGTAAGTTGGCTGACCAGCACCTCGCCCCGAACCCGCCCGCCGACCGCCGCACGCTGATCCGGCGGTTGTCGTTCGATCTGCTCGGCGTCCCTCCCAGCCCCGAAGAGGTCGCCGCGTTCGAGGCCGACACCGACCCACTGGCCTACGAACAACTCGTCGACCGCTATCTCGCCTCGCCCCAGTTCGGCGAACGCGCGGCCCGGTTCTGGCTCGACACCGTCCGGTTCGCCGAGAGCGACGGGTTCGAAACCAATCAGCCGCGCCCCAATGCGTGGCGGTATCGCGATTATGTGATCGACGCCTTCAACCGCGACCTGCCCTACGACCAGTTCGTGAAGCAACAGCTCGCCGGTGACCAACTCGGAGCCGGGGTGGCGACCGGGTTTCTCGTCGGCGGGGCGTGGGACCGGGTGAAAAGTCCCGATCCGATCCTGACCGCGCAGCAGCGGGCGGATGAGCTGCACGACATGGTGAGTACAACGGGCTCGGTGTTTCTGGGGCTGACGGTGGGGTGTGCGCGGTGTCACTCGCACAAGTTCGACCCGATCCCGCAGACCGATTACTACGCGATGAAGGCCGTGTTCGAAGGGGTCATGCACGGCGAGCGGGAGATCGAAGTCGGCCAGCCCGCCGAGAGCGAAAAGAAGGCCACCGAGTTGCAAGAGCAGCTCGCCTCGATCGATTCGCAGCTGCGAGAGTTCGAGCCGCTAGCCTCGTTGCGCGAGACGCTGTTCGTCAAACCGACCGACATGGAGCGAACGGTTCACCTGCATGCCCAACCCGCTCCGGCCATCGCGAAGGGCACGCAGCGCGGGGCGTCGCTCGATCCGGGAATCGGGTCGCACTGGCCGAACCTCAGCGCGGGGTACTTGTATTGGAAGCTGCCGCCGCAGACCGATGCGTTTGCATGGAAGCCGAAGCTGACTGGGACGTTCCGGTTCTGGACCTCGTGGGGTTGCGGGCATGTGGCGCACTCGACTGATGCGAAGTATCTGCTCGACCGAGATGGCGACCTCCAGACCACCGAGGACCAGCGCGAGATCCTGCGGGCCGATCACCAGCGGTTCGCCGATGGGTCGGACCTAATTCCCGAGCAGCCGCTGTGGAGCGGACTCAAAGATGCGGGCGTAGTGGAGCTACTTCCCGAGAGCGTGGTGCTGCTGCGGCAAGGGGAAGACGATAAGTTTGTGGCCGCCGATGTTGCGTTGTTTCAAGCAGTCTCCCCCACAGCTCTGCCTGAGGACCGACCGGCCCTGCGCGTACCGGTCACGCGCGATCTCAACGTGGAGCGATTCGCCCCGGTGAAGGCGAAACACCTGCGGTTCACTGTACTCGCGACCTCGGATGCGGAGCCGTGCATTGATGAGTTGGAGGTGATGGCGTCGGTTGAGAGCCAAGTAAATGTTCGTCGTGAGAGAGCGATTCATCGAGCAGCAGTGTTGAACTACGGAACACACGGAACACACGGAAGGGAAGTGTGGAGGAGGTTGTTCGGATGGATGACGGATTGTGTGCAAGTCTTGACTCTGTACCCCGAAGGGGTTGCACACCAAAGCCCCGGGTCGCGACCGCTGGGAGCGCACCCTGGGAAAAGTGGGATCGATGAATTCAACCCTGAAGGGGTTGTACAACGATTGGAACGTGATTCAACGTTCTCGCGTTTCGACCGATGTACAACCCCTTCAGGGTTGGTCGAGACCAACCCACGTCTCCCAGGGTGCGCGACTCCGTCGCGACCCTGGGCTGTGTTGGATAACCCCTTCGGGGTAAAGCAGCCAGCACTCTCCTTGGCGTCTTTGCGACTTGGCGTCTTAGCGTTGAATTCCCTCTTTCAGTCCATGGCCCATGTCACCACCGAGAATATCGCGTTAGCCAGCACCGGCACCAAGGCCACAGCCTCCGGCACCTATCCCAATAGCGAGATCCACAAGCTGGAGCATCTCCACGATGGGATCTACGGCAACTCGAAGTCGTGGATCTCGAATGAGAAGGGGCGCGGTTGGGTCCAAGTGGAGTTCCCCGAGCCACGTGAGATCAGCGAGGTCCGCTGGAGCCGCGACCGGGCGACGCCGCCGCAGTTTGCCGACCGCGTGGCCACGCAGTACATGATCGAGGTCTCGCTGGACGGGCAAACCTGGACCACGGTCGCGACCAGCGGGGATCGGCTGCCGTACGGCATAACCGTTCCGGGAGGCCGACTGATCCGGGCTGAGGGAGCCGACGCTCAACTGCGGTTCGCGGACTTGCAGATCCGCCGTGCCACGCTCGCCAAAGAACTCGCCCCGCTGATCGAGAAGCCGAAAGCCTATGCCGGGCAGTTCGTGAATCCGGGGCCGACGTACCGACTCAATCGAGGCGATGTCTCCCAGCCGAAGGAGGCCATCGCCCCGGCCTCGCTGTCGGAACTCGGGAAGGCCATTCAGCTCCCCGCCGAGACTCCCGAAGCTCAGCGACGACTGGCCCTTGCCGAGTGGATAGTCAGCCCGGACAACCCGCTGACGGCCCGCGTGATCGTGAACCGGCTCTGGCTGCAACACTTCGGCGAGGGGATCGTCGACACGCCGTCCGACCTGGGAGCCAATGGGGGCAAGCCGACGCACCCGGAGTTGCTCAACTGGCTGGCGTGCGAGCTGCGGGGGGAAGGACGAGAGACGAGAGACGAGGGACGAGAGCCAGAGGAGAGACGAGAGAATAGAGACGAGAGAATAGAGCCAGAGTTGGGGAACATGGAGCACATCCATCGGCTGATCTGCCTCTCCGAGACCTATCGTC
>JANOKO010000224.1:0-1497 GCA_031419335.1 Planctomycetota bacterium | reverse complement strand
GCCTTCGTGGACCCGCGAGTCGTCTTGGCTCGCGTCGTATCGCGGAGATGATGGTTTGTCACCTTTGATGTGACAGATCTCTCCGACCACAGCTCCAGAAACGGGGGCGATGAGACTCGTTTCACAACCTTGCATTGCGCAGCGGTTTCCAGACAGCGCGAATAATCGCTTCACAGTTGGTCTTGATGGAGACTTAGGTCCGTTGTTGGAAGCCATCACCTTTTCTCCAGGTGCCAAGTGTCTTGACGTTTCTCAAAGTAAGTCACTGGCGAGTCAAAGCCCTCGGCGGGGTGGCACTGACAAGACCGTGAACACAGGGGGGCGGTTCCGGTGGGAACGGAACCATCCGGGGCAGGTCAGGGTCTTGTGGCATCCCCGGTCAGACATGAGACCCGGCATTCGACCATTTCCAATCGATGGCCCGCTCGCACAAACGGTGGCCTCGTCATTGATGTTCACTGGCCCCGATCAATTCGATCAACTCCGCTTTGCCGGTATAGTCATCGATCAATTCCTGTAGGCGGGCGATCTCTTCCAGCGGGCCTTCCGCCATCAGGGCGAACCGTGGAGGACTGGTCGGGTAAACTTCTCGACGAAGGGCGGCGATCGCGCGATACATGCGTTCCATCTGGTCGATGGTTTGACCGAGTTCAGCATCGTTCGTGATCATCTTTGCAACCTCAAGAGTCCTTTGCGCCGCGAACGGTCGCCACGGATTTGTTCGAAGAACGCGACATACTCCTCAAGTTCTGCGGAACCTTCACGTGCCAGCAGCAGGTCGAACCCGTAGCATTTTGACACTCGGCGACGGGACACCAGATTGTACTCGAAGGGTCGCAGTTCCGTAGTGAAATCGTGTGATTGAGGCAGAACCAGAATCAAGTCGATGTCATTCGGGTCGGGCTTTCCGGTGACAAAGCTCCCATCAATCAGCAGCTGTGCGGACTCGAATGTCGTTGACCGAAGCTCCCGCACAAAGTCGACGAGCTTGGAAAAGAGGTCCGACCGTTGGCTGCCAAAGGTGTTGACACCGAAGCGAAGTCCAATTTCGTCGAGGTCACAGTCGTGCAGTCCCGCAGGCAGGTTGCCATCGATGTCGAATTCGGGGATCGGCACGTTCGGCTCTCATCGTCGGTTCTCGGGTCGCAAGCGCCCGGAAGACTCCGGGCGCTGACGCTTCCGGCACGGGGGGTTACTCAGCGGCAGGCGGTGTGCCTTCCGGTGGAGTCTCCAGCTGGACGGGCGGGGTGGTCGTCTCATCCGCGACTTCCGCTGGAATGCGGGCGACGCTGGCGAGTTTTTCGCCGTCGAGGCGCATGATGCGGACACCTTGGGTATTGCGGCCGATGAGGCTGATGTCGACGGCGCGGATGCGTTGCATCATGCCGCTTTGCGAGACCATCAGGACATCGTCGCCATCGTGAACGGCGAGGATGCCCATGACCTTGCCGTTGCGGTCGGTGGTCTTGATGTCGCGAAGGCCCTTGCCACCGCGGC
>JANOKO010000223.1:0-5009 GCA_031419335.1 Planctomycetota bacterium | reverse complement strand
GGCCAGACTCCTCGGGAGGGGAGTCTGACTCACTTCCCCTGGCCAGTTATGTCCCGATCGACCCCTGTCAGCCGGTGATCGCGGCCCTGCGGTTCGCGATCCAAGATCGGATGCCGCGCGCGTTTATCGACCTCGAAACCGATGAGTTCCATAACACACCGGTCGGGTTGCCCGATCCGTATGCCCTCAAAAAGGTCGCGGTCGAGAAGTTCTCCGCAGCGGTGTTGCCGTCGCTGCCGCGTCCGACGAACGCGCGGCACCAGGAGCGGATTGCCTGGATGGCTCACCGGCTGCGGCAGTTGGAGCGGAAGTACCAGCGGGTGTTGTTTGTGTGTTCGCTGGCCGACTGGCCGTGGATTCGCGAGGCCTACACCGAGAAGACGCCGGTTGACGAACCGTTTGAGGCCGAACACGAACCCGCGATCTACAAGGTCGCCCCCGAGACGCTGCTCTTCATGCTGGGTGAGTTGCCGTACCTCACCGGGCTGTACGAGCGGGCGCGGGCGGAACTCGACGACGACGAGAACCTGTCGGTCGATGGCATCAAGGAGATGTTGCTCACGACCCGCGAGCGATATAAGGAGGAACTCAAAGGCCGCGCCCGCAACATCTCGCCGCATCTGCTCTCGAACTACCTCAAGTACGTCCGCAATCTGTCGTTGATCGAGCGGCGGATGACCCCCGACCTGTACACGCTCATCATTGCCGCCCAGCAGACCGCCGGGGATCAGTTCGCCATCCACCTCGCCGAAACCGCCCGTAGCTACCCCTACCACGAGCCGCTGCATTACGACGATTTCCAGATGTCGATCGATCGTGGCCAACTGCCCAACGGCGACATCGTGCAGCTGCAAAATCGGTTGCCGGGGAATCCGATCGAGTGGCGGACCTGCAAGCTGAACCGTCGACCGCCGAAGCTCGACCAGATCAAGTGGGCCAACGAGTGGAACCCGTTCGGTCAATGCAGTTGGCCTCCCGAGGACATCGCCATCGAGCGGTTCCGGACCCATGTGAAGGACAAGGCCCTGTCCCTAATGGGCAACGACCTCGCAAGAACCGAAAAGTTTTCGACGAGCCTGAAGGACGGTCTCGACATTCGCGAGACGCTGAGGAATTGGCACACGGGCGAGCTGTATGTGAAGATCCAGCCGCCCGCGAAGGGGACGCTGGACTGCGTGATCATGCTGTTCGATTCGCCGTCCGACCCGCGCGACTACCCGTGGCGAATCACCTGGCACGCCGAGAAGCATGACGAGTCAACGCTCTCCTTCTTCGCGACGCCTTTCTCGCAAGAGGTGATCGGCCCCGGCATCGCGACGGCCACCTACGGC
Source organism: Planctomycetota bacterium (assembly GCA_031419335.1). Classification (GTDB taxonomy): domain Bacteria; phylum Planctomycetota; class Planctomycetia; order Planctomycetales; family Planctomycetaceae; genus TH-plancto1. The sequence goes on along the minus strand of JANOKO010000223.1, from coordinate 3,678 downwards.
GGGTCGATGTTCCTCTTCCCGCCGAGGAGCATCCCCGATCTGTGGCGAGATCCGAGGTTCGATTTCGTCGACACGCTGGAGGAGCGGTTACTGGCCGGGGCCTGCTTCCACTCCCAGCAGACCCACATCGCGATACTGTCCGCGATGCCTCCGGGAGCCGGGTGGAGGCGACTCGCCAAGAAGTACCACAAGCGGCTCGTCCATGTCCCACTGAGCCAGTTCAGCCAGGAGACAATCCAGCAGTTGCGAATGTTCCATGTGCTGAATGGGCGGCAGGTGCGGAGCTATGCAGAACACTTTATTCGCAAAGCGTAGTCGAGAACTCCCCCCACTGAAGTCTCCCGATTTAGAAAACGCTCGATACCCGACCGAATCCGGTCAACTGCCAGTAGCCAGCGAGTCAGTTCCCCTTCGTGGACGCTTGTTCCACAGCCACACGGCGAGGTTTTGGTGGTACTGATCCAGATCTGCTGACCTTGGGAATGTTGGCGAGATTGTCAGCCAGAGTCGTGGTGAGCTTCAGGTGCATGTCGCTGAGTTCCCGCCGCAGGGCATCGACTGACTTGACCAACTCATTGCGGGCAGTTTCCTCACGCCGCATGGTTTGGACCAGTCCATCTTTCACATCTGGGCCAGCTTTTTCCGGAGCATCAAGTTTGCCATTCAACTCGCCCATTCGCACATCGAGTGCGGCTTGAGAGGCCACTATATGCTCGTTTTGACGAGCCAAAGTTTCCGTCTCATGCCGGATATTCTGTTCCGCCAACAACACCAACGTGCGCAGGCTGTCGATCGAGCTTAGGTAATTACGCCGCACACTTTCGCGAACCCGATACTCCCCACGCGGCCAGCTTTGAACTTCATCTTCATACGGCGGTCGGGTCAACCGCCCCCCAGAACTGTCCTGCCGGACTTCGGTCAACTGGATATCTCCCACGTAGACAGATTTTCCGTTGGCATCAGTTCCGAATAAATACACGACGGGTAGTTTCGAGGGATCCTGCTGACCGCGACCGAGACCTGAATTTGAACCGATTCCTAGTTCCACAGATCCGTCACTCGCTGGCGATGCACCCGAATTGGGAGCCTGCCAAGAATTGCCCCACTCGTCGTTTTCCCAATGAACGAGGTTCCGTGCCTCCTCGAACTGTTTCTTGTTTGACTTCAACTTCTCTTGGGCCTCTCCGATCTGCTTTGTCTTGGCATCGACTTTCTCAAGCCAACTGGAACGCGCTTTGAGTACGCCCGTCGTGAAATATGTGGCAGCCAAGAGACAGACCATCAGCAGTCCCATCGCAATTTTGCCGAGAGTATTCATCGCTTTCCCCGAATGCAGCTGCCTCAGTGTCCACAGCGGTACTCGGTCGAGAGTACCTCACATCCCGTATCGGTCGGAATGGTGAAACACCCAAGGCTGAACGGAATTCTGCCGAGTGTGCTGGATGTAACGACTCTGACACCGAGCGGTTGCTGTGTCATTTCTCAATCTGCTGTCTGGCGCGATTCCACTTCTCTCGGAAGTAGAATCAGACACCAAGCAGTTCGCGGGCTTGTGCCACACCGGCGGCTTCTTTCCCGTATTCACTCGCTGTGACGCGAGCCAAAGCCACGACGTGTCGCCATCGGGCGGCGGCGTGGGTGTTGCGGAAGTCGCTGCTCGTTGTGTGGAAGTATTTCTCGGCGTGCAGGGCCCCATCCTGGCTGATGGCGTAGGTCTTGAGCAGGTCGAACACGCTTCGCTCGGGAAGGTTCAGCTCGCCATATCGACCGACCACCGCACAGGCTCGGCTCTGGTCCTGTCCTTCGACAGCACTCTTGAGAGCAGCGAGGAGTTCAGCTTCAGTGGTCGCCTTAACCGGTTCCAAATCTTCGGCCCACGGGCGGGGCTTCCAGTTCGCGAAGTCGCCACCGCGCTCGGTGCGATCCTTCGCCACTTGGTACGCAGCCAGCACGACGGCTGTGTTGCGATGGAGTGTGTTTCCCGCTTGGGCAATCCCGCGCCAGGCGTGAGCTGTGTCGCTGGCGTGGACGCCGATCGAGTCGCCGTGGACGCTGCCTTCAGGCTTGTAAGCCTGAATCTGGTTGCCGGTCCGGCCCTTGTCGCGGAGCAGTAATTGGTTCGAGGTCAGCGACACTGCCTCGAAGATCCGCTGGGGATTAATTCCCTCAGCGAGGGCCGCCCCCGCAGCTTCCGCTGCCTGATCCGGGGACGAGTTGAAGAGCGTATCGGCAAAGGCGTTGACCCACTGGTCATCGACCATCTTGGTCCCCCACGGACGATCTTGTAACTTGAACTGATCGATGACGGCAGGGAGCTTTGCTCGGACACCAGCGGAGTATTTGACGGCATGCTCTTCGTTCTTCACGCAGTACCGGAGCGACTGCCGCAACATGGTCAGGGCGTGTTCCTCGCCGACCAGATCGAGCATGTCCCACACGCGGTGGACGAGTACGACACGATGGACATCAGTCGACTCTTCCGCTGTGACGAGCAGATCGTTCCAGCCTTCCGACGGGGACTTGGCAACACAGCCCGCGAGGATCGCCTCGGCCTTGGCACGGTCCCGCTGATGAACGGCTTCACGGAGGGCTTCAGCAGAGGCTGGCATCGCCCCATCGGCTGTGAGCGGTGAGAGGGCGTGATGATCGCCCGCTCCGATTTCCTGAATCCGCTGGCTGTTGCGATAGAGGACTTTCAACACCGGCATGGCCGCTTGATCGGTTGGCAGATCCTCAGCCATCGAGAGAGCCGGACGCAGCGCCATCAGCGTGTGGAACCCGATGTAGTCCTCGCCACCGAATGCCCGGGCATTCGCGAGAGCTGCGGCGGAGACAAGGTCGCGGAGCGAGGTTCCCGACTTGAGATGGCCGACGACTGCGGGGAGTACCTTCTCCAGGGCGGTCGACTGGAGCATGTCGACGAGTGGTTCGAGCCGTCCGAACGCGAGTTCGGTTTCCCCTTCAAGAGCACATGCCGCCCGAATCCCGAGATCCCCCGCGAGACCCGCTCCAATGCTGGCAGCGATCATGCCGCGACCGACCCGAGTCAGAAACTGCCGACGGTTTGAGGACATCATTTGGATTCTCACTTTCGAAGAGGGCCAGGGAGCAGTTGATTACTCCACATCAATATTGGCCGATGTTACCAAGATCGGATCAGGATTGCCAAAGGTATTTTCAAAAATCGGTGCCAACACAACACGAAGCAAATCGAAGTAAACCCCACCTGTTTGACTTCTCGTCCGTGCCCCGTTACCCTACCGAGTCCGCCCGCCACAACCATTGGGGTTATGGTGGCCCTGTTCATCCGAAGTTGTTAGTGTGACAGACCATGGGTCGAATCGAACGTCAACGTGAATTGGCTCGCCAGCGGACACGCAAGGTGAAAATCAAGAAGCTGCGCACCTTGTACGCCGGTGCTAAGACCGATGCCGACAAGAAGGTCATTGCGGACAAGATGTTCCGGGTGAGCCCGTTCGCACCGCTCGTGCTTGAGTAGCTGCGGATCGTAGAACGGAACACATTCCGTTCCTGCGGGACTCTATCCAAGTCGCCGGATTTTCCCGATTCCGGTGTTTCTGTGAACCTATTATTCACGCGGCCCCGACTGAGACGTGGCTGCCCCTCAATCAGAGGGCGGGCTCGCGATCCCATTCGCCTACGTTCTGGCGAAACGTG
>JANOKO010000222.1:0-2915 GCA_031419335.1 Planctomycetota bacterium | reverse complement strand
CGATGGCCTGGGTCGCGGGGTGCGGTCGGTGCAACTGGCAGCTGACAACACCGCCCTCGTCTCGAACACGAGTACGTTCGACACCGTCGTGACGATCAGCGGGTACGGCGATGTGCTGGAAACGGCCAGCGCCAATGCCCTGGGCCATACCAATAAATCCCGCACCGATGGAGCGGGCCGCACCCTCCAATCGCTCGATGCCACCAACGCCATCACAACGTTCGTCTACGACGCCAATGGGAGAAGGCTCTCCGTCCGCGACCCCAACAACGTCGGCCAGGACTGCACCTACGACGCCTTGGGCCGTGACCTCAGCTGTACCGATACGGCGGGCGCGGTCACCTCCAGCACCTACGATCTCGCCGGTAACAGAAAAACCCAAACCGACGCCAAGGGCAAGCTGACCAGCATGGTCTACGACTCGCGCGGTCGCCGGTTGACCACCACCGACCGCATCAACGCCACGACGACCTGGACGTTCGACGCAGCTGGGAATGAACTGTCGATGCAGGATGCCGAGAACCAGACCACGGTGTACGGCTACGACAACTCGGGCCGCCGCACCACGATCCAGTGGCCCGACCACGTCGCGGGGCAGACCCCCGGCCAGGCGAACTACGGGATCGAAGCGACCGCCTTCGACGCTGCGGGTCGCGTGTTGAGGAAGACGAACCAACTCGGAGATACGATCACTTCGGTCTACGACATGGGCAGCCGCCTGCTGAAGAAAGAGTACCGCACGCTCGCCAATAGCCCGTCCGGAACCATCGCCAGCCAGGACACGTTCACGTTCGACGCGGCCAGTCGCATGCTGACCGGCGTGAAGGGCCTCTACGCGAATACGGTGGCGCTGGCCTACGACACCGGAGGCCGCAAGGCGACCGAGAGCCTGACGATCGCGGGCCAGACCTACACCACCGGCAACGCCTACGACACCGCCGGTCGGGTGAGCCAGTTGACCTATCCCGATGGATCGGTCGTGGCCCGGACGTACGATTCCCGGAATCTGCTCTCGACAATCTCCCTCGGCGGGACGAATATTGACAGTTGCAGCTACGATGCCGGTGGTCGGCTCAGTAGTGAAACTCTAGGGAATGGACTGGTCGTGACCAGAACCTACCAAACGGGTGACAACCTTCCGCTGGCGATCAGCAATAGCGTCGTCGGTACGTACACCTACGGGTGGGATGCGAATAAAAACAAGACCGGTGAAACGATTACCGGGTCGATGAATGGGTATGGGTTCAGCGTGCCGACGGGTGGCTATGACGATCAGAATCGGCTGACGGCTTGGAACCGCTCCAACGGGACGAAGAACCAAGCCTGGGCGTTGAGCGCGGTCGGCGATTGGAATACGTTCACCGATGCGGGGACGGCTCAAGCTCGGACGCATGGGCCGACGCATGAGTTGCTAACAATGGGCGCAGCCCCGGTGACGCACGACTCGCGCGGGAATATGACGCAGGATGAACAGGGGAAGATGATGACCTGGGATGTCGACGGGATGCTGGCCAGCGTGGTCGTTCCCGCCGGATCGGCGACCGGCGTCGAGGGGACGCACACATATCAATACGACGCTCTGGGCAGACGGGTTCGCAAGACCACCGGCGGAGCGGGCGCAGCCGACACGGTGTTCGTCCGGGATGGCCAGACCGTTGTAGCCGAGTACGCTGCCGCCTCAGTTGCGGCTGCTCCAGCACGCAGCTATGTCAACGGCTCGTACGTCGACGAGCCGATCTGCGTCTGGCTCTCGTCTCTCGTCTCGAATCCCTCGTCCCTCCTCTATTATCACCGGAACCAGCAGTACAGCATCACCGCGCTCACCGATAACAGCGGAGCGGTGGTGGAGCGTTACGCTTACACCGCCTATGGCGAACCAACGATCCTCGACGGAGCCGGAACCACGACGCGCACGGTGTCGTTCATCGGGAACCCGTCCCTCTACACCGCCCAAGAGTACGACGCCGAAACCGCCCTCTACCACTTCAACGCCCGCATGTACGAAGGCCGGAAGGGGCGGTTCCTCAGCCATGATCCGGTCATGTATCCGGATGGGTACAACACCTATGCGGGATGGTTTGTTCTCGGAGGCACTGACCCATCAGGTGAAAGTATACTTATCCCAGCAGTTTGTACAACCTTGTGCTTCGGATGCGGTTTTTGTATTCAGCCTGCGCTGGATGTGTGTATCAACAGCCCATTCGGTTTTATTGACTGCATGCGAGATGTCTGGGACAATTTGCCAGCATACGGAAGAGTGGTATGCGGTAGTGCCTGCGGAGGATGCTTGGGTTGTGTAATTTATACCATATGTCGAATGAACCCTGGACTTTGCTCCCGCGTTAAACCGCCAAGGCGGACTACATGCCTGTGCTATGGGAAATTCATACCCAATCCGCTGAACCCAATTCCGGATCCGAATAATCCGATAGCGTGTGCGCCATGCATGCTCATTGCAATACAGTCGTTCCCAAATATTCTGGCTCCCGTTTCGTGCACTTGCTTGTATCGTTGCCCAGGGACAGGATTGATTGCCATACCAGCTTTCCCAGTTCCAATTCAATGAGGTGTCCGATGGAGTCTTCCGTCCCGAAGTGTATCGTCGACATCATGGAGAAAATCGATTCTGTTGAATCTTGGAGTGATGTAGAGATTGTTTTCGGAAAAGCCAATCTTGAATGTGCAAAACCTGACTTGACAGTCGGAGAGATTACATTTATTTCAGTTAATGAGGTTGTTGATAATGAAGATGCGTCTGTGGTAGCGACGAAGGCATACAAGATTGGTGGATGTATGCTTTTCTTCCTGTTACATCGAGCAGGAAATGTCATGTGGACATTCGCGAGGTGTGAAAACTCGCGGCGTGGCACCGAATGAGCTGGCAGGGTGGCGGGGTGGCCCAGACGTTGCTTTGA
>JANOKO010000221.1:0-4510 GCA_031419335.1 Planctomycetota bacterium | reverse complement strand
GAATTGAAATCGTGCGAAAATCGAGACATCGAAAGCTGTGCTATTTACCTCACGTCCAATGCGACCGCTGAAAGTTAGCCGGACAGTTCTGATGACTGATGGGAAGCAACTCATGAGCGCCGACTTCACGGAGTTGTCACGAGTTCTGACTGGGGAATCGGATCTTGACTCCCGGTTAGCGCAGAGTTTCGAGGGGCGCTTGCGTTCGTACTTTGGCGATGTCCTCGACCAATTGGTGGGGGAGTTCGCCAAACAGTTGCAGTCTCAACCCGGTGACAGCGAGAAAGCACTCCGAGCAGCACTGGGGGATGTCGCGGGTTTCCATGCCTTGGCCCGTGAGATCATTCGCCTCTGGTATACCGGGCAATTTCAAACGCCGTTTGAGGACATTGAACCGCCGCGAGAGGTCGAGGACTTCTCGGCTGGGCTCTTGTGGCGAGTCATCAAAGCTCATGCTCCCGGATTTACGAATGCTGGGTACGGGGCGTGGGAAACGCCTCCGCCGTAGTGGTTTTGTCGTTGCAGCTGGGTGATCTCAACAGAGTGACTTCGGGGGTAGCCATGCAGACACAAGTTCGTTACGACGTGGTGATTGTCGGTGCCGGTGTGGCCGGAGCAATGCTCGCTTGGAAACTTTCCAAGGAGCGTCCCCAGGCGAGCATCCTGCTTCTGGATGCGGGGGACAATCCACTTGATTGCGCGACGCGTAAGCGGTTCGTGGAGACTTACGCGCTGGGGACAGATCGCGGAGTTTTGTCACCCTACCGACGCCTTGAAGGCAACAAGTTTGCTCCCAGCCCGGAGGGTGGAATCGACAAGAAACACTTTGTGCAATCAGGACCGGATGCCTACAAAAGCAACTATGTTCGTATGGTCGGGGGGAGTACCTGGGCCTGGAGAGGGAATTGTCCCCGTTGGGTTCCTGCGGATTTTCAGCTGAAGACGAAATACGGAGTCGGGGAAGACTGGCCGATTGAGTACAAGGAGATCGAGCCCTACTTTTGCGACGCCGAAGACGAACTGGGTGTCTCCGCTGATCATGCCGAGCAAGATGGGCTGCAAGGAGCCTTCCGGTCTCGCCCTTATCCGATGCCGAAAATCGCTCAAGCATTCGGTGACAAGATCATCAAGTCACGCGTGGACGGAGCCTCCATCGAAGGGAAAGCAATCCATGTCGTGGCCACGCCCCAGGCCAGGAATTCGCAAGAATATCAAGGGAGGAAGGCTTGTCAGGGAAATGCCAACTGCATTCCGATCTGTCCTTCAGGAGCCAAGTACGACGCGTCTGTTCACATCAATAAGGCGTTGGCGAACGGCGTGAAACACCAATGGCATAGCGTGGTCACACGACTGGAAGTCGATGGCAACGGAGCGATCAAGGCTGTCTACTTTCGAGACTGGAGAATTCCGGGGAACCCGGAGCAGTCTGTAGCAGGCAAACTCGTGGTGTTGGCGACTCACGCCATTGAGACTCCTCGATTGTGGTTGCAATCCAAACTCGACAACAGCCGCGATCTTGTCGGACGATTCTTGATGGACCATCTGGCGGGCGAAGTCACAGGGTATATGGAGCAACCGATCTTCCCCTTTCGCGGGCCGCAAAACACTTCCAGCATCCTCGATTTCCGCGACGGTGATTTTCGTCGGACTCACGCCGCATTCAATATGACGATCGGAAATGACGGATGGGGGCGCAAGCTCCATCCGTTTGCGGCACTCGACAAGGCTGTGTGGGACAGCAAGAAACTTCAGGTGAAACTCTTCGGGGCTGAGCTTCAGGCCGCTCTCGCGACTGGCAAAGACGCAATCACAAAGATGATCCGGCTCAGCTACTCGACAGAGCAGCTTCCAGAGCCGGAAAATCGAGTGACCTTGGCCGATGAAAAGGATGCGATAGGTCTGGCAAGGCCCAAGATTGCGTATCGCCTCAGTGACTACTCCATTCGTTCGCTGGAGTTTGGGCACAAGGTTGCGACTCAGATTCTGGAAAAGGCGGGAGTGCGTGTCGACCACACTCCCGAGCCGAATCCCTCCTACAACGGAGCAGGTCACCCGATGGGGACTTGCCGAATGGGACGGTCGGCTACGAAATCCGTAGTCGACCCATTCGGACAATCTCATGCTCATCCGAATCTCTATGTCGTCGGATCGAGCGTGTTCGTGACCGGATCAAGCGTGAATCCCACGCTGCTGCTGGCAGCTCTGACTCTGCGTACCGCTGATGCGATTGCCAAACGTCTCTAACCTCATCTTCCAACATCCAACAAGAGGGACACTGCCATGTCATTTGTACTCATCAAGGGGCACTTCCATCCCAAGGCTGGAGTTCCCGACGGCGATTCTGTGCGGTTTCTGGCGGACGATCTGAGCCTGTGGAGTCGTCTGGAAGGCAAGCCCGTCAAGCCGAGTACCAGTCCCGGACCGCTTCTCAATACCGTCCAACTTCGATTGGAGGGGATCGACTCGATTGAGAAAGGGGCCACCGTCCCGTTGTCCACCGATTCCCGTGACAACCTGTTTCGCCTCATTGGTTTTGACGCCACGCACCTGGAACCGAAAGGATACATTCTGTCGCGGATGACTGACGATCAAAGTAAGCGACCGATCTGCTTTGCCTTTTCCGGTCACACAACCCGTAGTGATGGGTCAGATCAGTTTCTGGATGAGACGATGTTGCGGGACTCGGTCAATTACATGCAGATGCTGGAAGGCTACGCCTATCCTCTGTACTACAACACACTCTTCGCCGACTTGCGAAACGCCTTCTACGAAGCCCTCGACGAAGCGCGTTCGAATGGCCTGGGCTATTGGCCCAAAGACAAAACACGAAAGGGAGTCACCGTCAGCAGTTCTGCCGATCTCAAGACAATCGCGCCCATCTGGCCAAAACTCTGGAGAAGACTTCAGACATTTCTCGGGACGGGCAAGCCAATGTCGAAGTTTATTGAATTCCTGACAGTCGAGAACGAGCGGATCGACATCTTGTCGATCATGGAGGAACGCGGATTGCAGGATGTCGTAAAAGTCACGGGCAACAAAGTGAAACTCACCGAGGCACCGGAAAACCTGCGAATCCGAGGCGACGCGGGGCTGCGAGGTTGAGGAATACGCATTGAACGGAAGCGATCACTGTTCTCCAAGAGGCCCCGAGCGTTCGATCAGCATCAAAGAGCGGGCTCGGGTATCTCGCAGGAACTGATTTTTCAGACACTGACATCATGGATTCGAAATCTTGTCCGAAAACTGTCCGAGAATCGGTCGCAATCGGTGAGAAACCCCGTAAAATCTGGGATGCCATGCGACCCATTGTCGTTTCGACCGCAGTCTATAAGTCGAATTTGAGGAACAAGTTGCATCACTGAATGCTTTTCGGTTGAATCAGTTGCCAGTCGGCCTCCGAAGCCGAAGGTTGGGTATGGGGCGATTCATTTTTCCGGATGTCGGCAACGGATTGGACTTTTTGTCACAGATGTCACAGTTGTTGTCACAGAAGGCATGGAATCGCTGGAAAAAATGAGTATGATCTGGAGAGAGTTCGTGCGAGACAGAACGCTTGCATGTGACGCAACTGCTTGACTGGACTGAAGGTTACGCCACGGACATTGAGATTCTCATGTGGGATTTCTAATCCGTCGGTCGGTGGTTCGAGTCCACCCGGGCGCAATGGATTTTCAGCCGTCCTCACCGGTTGTCTGAAGTCATCAAGACCCCTGTTTTTGCAGGGGACTTGTGATTTCGAGGGAGCGGGCGCGGGGTGAGTTTTGAGGGCGATGATTCATCAGCGGTTATTAATGGATGGCTCGAATTCCCATCTGGAAGTGCAACCCGGAGTGCAACCAAAGTTGGCTGGGCAACCGGTTCCAGGGTCGGAAACACGCGGGGGCTGCTCATGGATGCAATCCGCCGAGCCCATGTTGGCGAATTGGGAGTGGCCGTCATCGTGGTCGACGCCAAGAATGATCGAGCGGCACCGTTCTATGAACACCACAGCATCCCACTGCACTCGGCGAAAAGCAGGACATAGTTCCTGCCGATGAATGAGCCCCTGATAGGTCTGTCGGGACGGACATCGAGCCTTGTCAACACCAGGAATTGGGGTTGAGCCAAGCCCGTCCGATCGGCAACGGCGGTACCTCACCCCGAAGTCCGGCCTACAGCCGGGGCTTCTCCGGCTTGACCGGCGTCAGCGGGGCTCCGCTAACCTTCACCTTCCGCTGGAACACCTTGTCCCCACACGTCGCGTATACCGTATCAAAGTCTGGCCCTCCGAAGGTCAGGTTCGAGACCTTCCCATTCGGTGTCGGGATGATGCAGTTCACGCGGCCCGCCTGGTCGCACACCTGCAACCCCATGCGGGTCGCCGCCCACAGTCGACCATCCTTGTCCGTCCGCAGGCCGTCGACGCCGCTGTCATCGGCACTGTCCGGCACATGCAGGTGGTAATACTTCTGCTTGTAGGCCAGCGTACCGTCGGCCTGCACTTGATAGCTGTAGACCCAGTGCGACTTGG
>JANOKO010000220.1:0-5706 GCA_031419335.1 Planctomycetota bacterium | reverse complement strand
TTGACCAAGATGCCGCTGGCAGTTGGCCACTTGAAATTGAACCCACTGGGCTTCGACCGCGCCGAGAGGCTGCTGCTGCATCTTCTCGTAGTTCATGAGCGCCAATTCATAGGCCCCGATGGCGTACAGATTGTTTCCCATCCGCTGACGATCGATGGCCTGGTCCAACAGTTCGGAGGGGAGGGTCAGCGGAGAGTCTTCACGAGTGGGTGGCCCTCCCGCCGCCACCGGTATGGGAATTGGCGTCGCCTGCACTGGGACTTTGGGAATGGGATGTGGTGAGTCAGGCGGTGGTGCTCCTTCGACGATCGGTGCAGGTGCAGGCACCGGCACTGGCGACAGTTGAGGCACTGGTTCCGGCAGAGGATCAGGCGTCAACTGAGGCGCTGGCTCGGGGGGCTGAACTGGCTGCGGTGAGGGTGCCGGTTCGAGGTCGACAATGACGGGAGGCTCGACCGGCAAGGGACTGGCCGACTGGTGGAGCGGCTCGAGTTGTGATGGTTCCGGCACGACGACGGGAGGTTCGATCAGCGGTGATGGCCCCGTTTCAACAGCCGGTGGTGGCGACGGGTTCTCGAGATTCGCCTTCAGTTGGTTGACGCGATCTTTCAGGCTCTGAAGGCGTTGTCGACGCGAAGGTTCCGCGACTTTCAGCGGGACGCCAGTCCGTGCGGATGGAGACTGTGGAAAAGTCACCGCGTGGGGGACATCGTCACAACGATCCGGCGGGGCCGACAGTCCCGTCGCTGGCAGAAATCCGACGAAGAACGCAAGGCGGAAGAGAGCGAGGTGGGCGTGTTTCATTGGCCAGCCTCCCCAGTTTCCGTGGCCACTTCGGGAGTGATGCCAGCGAAGCAGTAGACCGCTTCATGGTGTCGGCCCAAGGTTTCGTAAGCCGACCCGAGCGTGCGCAGGCACGCCAGCCGCTCGGACGGTGGCAGTTCGCTCGCGAGCAGCCGTTGGCAGCGCCCCACAACGAGTTGAGGATTCCGCCGATCCGCCCCATGCACACCATGCCGGAGCCAGGCCCGCAGTCGCCACAGCTCTGCGCCCACTTCGGTGTGAACTTCCTCGGGATCCTCGGCTAACTCGCAAACCATCAGCCCCGCTTGCTCGCGGCAGACGTGGTCATAGTCCACAGCCAGGATTTCTCGGGCAATTTCGATGGCCGCCGTTTCCAATCCCAGTTCACGGCTGACATCGGCGACCAATAGCGTCAAGGCGGTGCTGAAGCTGGGGGCTTGAGTCACCGGTCCCAAGGCCCGCACGAGTTCTCGGGCCTCGATGTCTTTAGAGGGGCCTGAAGCTGTGTGTCGATAGCGGGCACAGGCCGAGAGAAACGCGGCTGTATCGCGATCATGGGCCTCCACGAAGAGCGCCCGATGGTCCATCAAAACGGTGTTCGCATGAACGGGATGCTCCGCTCGCAACTGGGCGACCGCTAGCAGATGAGCCGCTTCTGGCCAGTGGGTACTGATCGCCAAACAGCGGGACAAGGAAGTGGTCGCGGCCTTCAGTTCTCCCTGCTCCAACTGCAAGCGGCCCAGATACAGGTACGCGGGTGCCTGACACGGCTGACCATGACCGGAGTCGACGGCCCGCTGGAAAGCGACTTGGGCCGCTTTGATCTGGTTCATGGCGAGTCGCGTCTTGCCCAGGTTGAAATAAGTGACCGCCGACAATTCGGACCGAGGGTGCATCCGCAGGGCTTGTTCCAACCAGCGAGTCGCTTCAGCGGTGTCCCCCGAAGACATGGCCACTTTGGCTAAGGCGAGCAAGGTGGAACCGGACCAGGGGTGTTTGGGAGCCAACGTCAAGGCGACGCGATTGGCTCGCGACTGATGCTCGCGGTGATTGACATTCTCGGCTTCCGTCCGGATCTCGATGGTGTTGCCTTGGAATGACCAGTCGAGATCTGTTTCGTGAAGGAGCGAGTCCAATAAGAATCCGACAGTCAGCCGCTCAATATCGAGCCCGGCGACACGCCCCTCCAGCGACTGGCGAGTTGCGGGCTCCAGTCGCAGTGTCCAACCCACGCGCAGGCAAACGGTCTCGATCAACAGGCCGACATCTTGATCCGGCATTCGCGCAGCGATCCAGGTCTGATCGGGATGTTTGTCGTCGGGCGCCGCGAGGACTGTGACCCCAGGCTGTCGCTCGGGTCGAGGAGGTTGATCGGGAAGGGGTGGCTCCGCATGGCTCCCGTCGGCGAGTTGTGACCAGCGATCGGGAGCGAGTTTAAGGGCGGGCAGCGCCAAGCGATTCAGTTCTTTCCAATCGGCTCGGTCATGGGAAACACCCCCACAGCGGAGATGGGCCAAGAGATGCACGGCTTCTTCAAGGATGGCGGGATCTTCTGCGGCGGGCTGTTGAAGCAACAATCGATTCAAGCAATGAATGGCGTGGTTGAGATTGCCGAGCCGCGAGGCGATCCGCGCCAACCCCAGTTGTGAGACGCGACCGATCATCCCCTGGGCATCCAGCTCGCTCGCTTGCAAGAACGAGTCCCAGGCCAACGGGTCATCGCCACTGGCCTCAGCGGCCAAGGCCAGCCGCAACAACACCTGGGGCGTGGGGCGCATCACCTCGGACGCAGAACGGTACCGACGGAGCGCTTGCATGACCCGGCCATCTTTCAGGTCGGCGTCGGCGGATTGAACCAACGCGGAAAACCGTTGGAGCTGTTCTCCGGTTTGATGGGAAGGCGGTGACCATTGAATCTCGTCGGCGGGCGTCGCGGACTCCGGCTGAACTGCGGGAGTGATTTCAAGTGCGTGGGGCAGGGCGGCGGGCTGGTGGTTGGCCGATGTGGTCTCATGAGGTTGCGACCAAAGCGTGGGCAACAATCCAAGTGCGATTCCGAGCGGTCCACACAGGAGGGCACCCCAGAGTGCCACGGACTGTGGCAGGAATTGACGCGGCGGCGGTGTGTTCTCATCCAAAGTCACGTGTTTTCTCGCAGGGTCGACCGCAAACTTGTCGCAGGCATCAAAGTCATCGACCAGCAACGTCTCAGAATTCATTCGAAATGGAGGACAAGTTTTGGCGAGGTTCTTCGATCACTCTTCTGAGTCCTTAGTGCGAGGTGGAACCATGCAGATCGAACGTTTTCTCTCATCACCGCATGGTTTCCCCCCCGCACCTCGGAGTCCGCTGCTCTCCTCTCAGAGTGCTGCTGCCGATTCGTCGCAGAGCGTCGAAACCACGACGCCCGCGACGACTTGGCGAGAACTGTCTCCGGAGATTGAACGCTGGTCTTCGAGACTGGCGGCGGAACCCGAAGTCCGTCCCGATGTGGTGACCGCAGCTCGTCTGCGGTTGTCCAGCGGTGTACTGCTCACCAGGAGGGCCGCGGAACAGACTGCCGCGGCAATCATTCGTACGGAGTAATCCCCCATCGCTAAGTCGCTACCCCGGGCCCCGGGGATTCCGTGACGAAGCTCATCTGGAGCCCATCCATGTTGTCAGTCGTGAACAATTCGACATCCCTCAACGCCCAAGCCAACCTCAGCCGCGCCAGCAGCGCGCTGGCCAAGACGACCGAACGGTTGTCGTCGGGCTTGAAAATCAACCGCGGTTCGGACGGCCCCGCCGCCCTGGTCATCTCCGAAAAGCAACGAGCTCAAATCGCCGGCTTGCGACAAGCCATCGACAACACTGACAAAGCGGTGTCGATGGTCCAAACCGCCGAAGGGGCCTTGAACGAAATCAACTCCCTGCTCGTCAAGGTGCGCAGCCTGGCTATCGATTCGGCCAACACCGGCGTCAACGATTCCGACGCCCTCGCCGCTAACCAAGCGGAAATCGCCAACGCCCTCGACACGATCAACCGGATTGCGAACAACACCCAGTTCGGTACGAAGAAGCTGATCGATGGCAGCGGCGGAATCACGGGCACCAGCGACGATGCCGCTCACGTGTCGGTGTTGAAGGCGACGAGCGACACCACGGCCGGAACCTACGCGGTCGAAATCACCACTGAAGGGGAACGAGCGAACGTGGCCGCTGGAACGACTCAAGCTTCCGATCTCGCAGCAGACGAAACCCTGACGGTCAACGGCGTGGCGATTCAACTCGAATCGGGGATGTCGCAGGCGGAAGTGGTCTCTCGGATCAACGACTTCTCCGCTCAAACCGGCGTGACCGCCGAAGTCGCCAGCGGCGGTGAGACTCGTGTGTATTCACAAGCCTTCGGGTCGGATGCTGAAATGTCCATCGTGTCCAACGTGGCCGCCGCCGCGGACAGCTCCGGCTTTGGCACGACGTTGGCCACCGACTCTGGTGTCAACGTGGTCGGCACGATCGACGGCGACAGCTTCACCGGGAAAGGCAATGTGTTGACCGCGACTTCGGGCAACGGCAAAGGGCTCTCGGTCCAATTTGCTGCCGACACTGCGGATGCGGCCTTGACCGTGGCCGCCGGGGCGCACGGCAACGTGACCGCCGTGGACAATTCGCTCGTCTTCCAGATCGGTGCGAACGCCAACCAAACCGCCAAAGTGGCGATCGACAAAATGAACACCGAAGCTTTGGGTGTCGGAGTGAGCGGCAACCAATTCAATAGCCTCAACGAGATTGATGTCACCTCGGGTTCGAAGGCCCAGGACGCTCTGGGGGTGATTGACGCCGCGATCAACAATGTGACCAACCTGCGCGGGACGCTCGGTGCGTTCCAGCAGAACACCCTCCAAGCGACGGCCTCGAACCTCCAATCCACATTGGAGAACACCGTCAACGCGGAATCAGTCATTCGTGACACCGACTTCGCGGAGGAAATCGCCAACCTGACCAAGAACCAAGTCCTGGTTCAGGCGGGCACCTCGGTTCTGCAGACCGCCAATCAACAGCCGCAACTGATCCTGTCGCTGTTGCAGTAGTCTACAAGTCCCGGATCGGGAGGACGCGGTGCTTCGGGCCAGCCTCCCTCACGGTCCTCAAGACAGCGGGGGAGAGGCTTCGAGCTGTCCCTGGCCCAGTGACCGAACCGTCCAGCAGACGCGAAGAGCGATAGCTTTTCCTGTCTGCGGGCGGTTTTTCACATGGTGCTGACGGGGTTCCACGGCACTCGACACTCACCCGTCAACGGTTCGTCGGCTGGGGTGCATTTGCCGATTGGCGGTCTCCTTCCGGCCCCCTCTCCCCCGCGATCTATGTCACTTTCACGGTGTGCATGTTGCGGGGGAGAGGGTTGGGGTGAGGTGGCCATGTCGCTTGCTCAAGCCCCCTCACCCCGGCCCTCTCCCCCACAGTGGACTCTTCTCCGAAAGCAGTGCCGATTGTGGGGGAGAGGGGGCAGACAGGACAGACGACCGCCATTGGGGAATGCACACCGGCGGCTGGCACAGAGCCCAGTTCGCTGGGCCGACAGTCCACGCGGACTCCACGCCAGCGATCTCTTCAGTAATCACCAATCGTCTGCGCCTCGGTCGAAGGAATCTCCCATGGCTTCTATCAACATCAGCGGATTGAATTCGGGAATCGATACCGATGCCGTCATCCAGGGGCTGCTGGAGGCCCAAAAAAATCAGGTCACTCTCGCTGAGAACCGACGGCAGGGTGTCCTGGCTCGACAAGCGGCGCTAGCCGCCCTGCGAGGCCGGATCTCCACACTGCGATCATCGAGTAGCGATCTCGTTCGTTCCCAGGGAGGCGTCGTCGGTCGACGTGAAGTCCGGCTCTCCAATGACACGGTGATCGCGGCGACCG
>JANOKO010000219.1:0-1778 GCA_031419335.1 Planctomycetota bacterium | reverse complement strand
ACCGGCAAGTCCCGATTGACCCGGCCCCCGGAGTCGTCCGCAGCAGTGCGATCTCGTCGGCACACTGAGCCGACAGGTCGATCAGCTCTTCCTTGAGGATCCCCTCGATCCCGTGCCAGCCCCCATAGACCGTCCCGATCTCGGACATCTGCCGGGCCGTCTCGACAATGCCGCGGAGCGTGTTGTTGATGACAGGGGACGGACCGCCCGATTGGGCGACAATCATGTTTCTGGCCATGGGAACAGGTGGGTCTGTGTCAGGATTTGGAGGGGGCCAGCAGTCCTCGCCCCAGAACGTCGTGGGGTTATCCACACGACTGCGGAAGATGATAGCGAATGAAGAACCGGGGACACAAATCCCCGAGTCGTTGTGAGACTCGCCAGTTCACACACGACCTCCAGCTGACTTCCGTTCGTCCTCTCGCATATCGGCAATCCTCCATTGCTCCTCGGAACCCGACTCTCCATAATCAGCACCACAACGTCACTGCCATTGTCGGCAAGGACAAGGGTGACCACACCGTGGAGGGAGCCATTCATGCCGGTCTATTCCGATAACGCTGAGTCGATTGGGCGAACCCCGCTCGTGCGAATCAACCGTCTCACCCAGGGTCTGAAGGCCACGGTACTGGCCAAAATCGAGGGTCGTAATCCCGCATACAGCGTCAAGTGCCGCATCGGAGCGGCCATGATCTGGGACGCCGAAAAGTCCGGAAAACTGCGGCCCGGCATGCAGGTCGTCGAGCCGACTAGCGGGAACACGGGGATTGCCCTGGCCTTTGTGTGTGCCGCCAAGGGGTATCCGCTCACCCTCACGATGCCCGACACGATGTCTATCGAGCGGCGGATGCTGCTCAAGGTGTTCGGAGCGAATCTCGTCCTGACCCCCGGAGCGGATGGCATGCCGGGTGCCATTGCCAAGGCGGAGGAGATCGCGCAAGACCCGAACTTCTTCATCCCGCAGCAGTTCAAGAACCCCGCCAACCCGGCCATCCACGTCAAAACGACCGGCCCCGAAATCTGGGAAGACACCGAAGGCAAGATCGACATCTTCGTCTCCGGAGTCGGCACCGGAGGAACGATCACCGGCGTCTCGCGGTACATCAAAGAGATTCGCGGCAAGAAGATTCAGTCGATCGCTGTCGAGCCCACCGGCAGTCCCGTTCTCTCTGGCGGACCACGCGGCAAGCATAAGATTCAAGGCATCGGAGCCGGGTTCATCCCGGACATCCTCGACATGAAACTCGTCGATGAGGTCGTGCAAGTCACCGACGATGAGTCGTTGGCGATGGCTCCACGACTCGCCCAAGAAGAAGGCATCCTGGCTGGCATCAGCGGGGGAGCGGCGATGGCTGCGGCCCTCAAAGTCGCTGCCCGCCCGGAGAACGCCGGGAAGACGATCGTCGTGATCCTGCCGGATTCGGGCGAACGGTATCTGTCGACACCGATGTTCGAGTTCGCGCGGGGGTGATGTGGCCAAGACTTTCGAAGTCTTCGGAAGTCTGACGATCGCATTGTCGGAGATTTCTCCGATATCGCTGGTTCGAGGCGACGACGGTGGAAGAGGCTCGAACGAGTGTCTGCTTTTCCGGAGTGCGGGGCTTTCCGCATTCGAGCGCCGGTTCGCTCGGCGTGTGTCGCCCAAGCGATTTCGGAGAAATCGCAGACAATGACCGGAATGCCCTGGGGTTGCCACTCGAGGGTTCTTGGGTGAGTTCGTGATCTATTGCTGGGGAACCAAGATGTACGCACGATTGAATGCACTCCTGTTTTTGCTA
>JANOKO010000218.1:0-1028 GCA_031419335.1 Planctomycetota bacterium | reverse complement strand
CGATGAAACCGAATACGCCTCAATTCAGCTTCCCGCAGCGTTCAAAGATGTCGACGCCAATGGCGACGGCATGCTGTACCGGGACGAGATGACTCCCTTTCTGGAGTTTGATGCGATCGCCATCCAGGCCCGCATCGAGATGATGGTGGGCGATGAGGGGAAGACGCTGTTCGAGTTGCTCGATGGAAACGTCGACCGGCGACTGACCCTGCGAGAAATCCGCGAAGGGTTTACCCGGCTGGCGGTCGTTGATCGCAATCACGATGACCGGGTCGCTCAGTCGGAACTGGAGAGCCGCTACCGACTCACGTTCTCGTTCGGACGGAATCAGAACTTTGCTCGGGATACGAATACGATGAACGCGCCGCTGACGCCCAGACTCCGCAGTCAGGGGACAGGCCCCACTTGGTATCGACGCATGGACCGGAACCTGGACGGGGACATCACCTGGCGCGAGTTCCTGGGGAGCCGAGAACAATTCAACCAGCTGGATGCGAACTCGGACGAGATGATTGATCTGGCTGAAGCATCCGTAACCACAGAGCCGCAGGCGGGAGTAAAATGACGATGACGCATGGGGGATTAGACGGGTTACGTCACATCGAGGTCGTGGTCGATCTGGCCAGTCCATACGTCGTCTTGGGAACTCTCGTCGGAGAGGACGGCGCATACCTCGTGTTGGAGGACGCAGATGTCCACGACCTACGGGACAGTACCACCACCCGCGAACAGTACGTGGTCGAGGCCCGCCGCCATGGGATCCAAGCCAATAGAAAATGCACACGACTCCGCAAAGAGGAAGTCGTGTGCATTGCGAAACTCGAAGATGTGATCGCCTGAGAGTCGCACCAAACTTCCGATGTCTCAGAAGACTTCGGAAGTTTTCGTGCTGACACTATTCCTTCTTGGGCTCTTCCTTCTTCGGCACAGCAAAGCCAGCCTTCTCGAAGGCGGCATCGGAGAAGACGAGAGCGACCTGATCGTCACCCGTCGCAGCGGCCACCTTGCCCTGGCACTTCTCGCAGCAG
>JANOKO010000217.1:0-1550 GCA_031419335.1 Planctomycetota bacterium | reverse complement strand
GTCGACCCGGTAGAACCGCTCAAAGACGCGGGACTGGTACTCCTTGGCGATGCCGACGCCGGTGTCGGTGACCTCAAACTGGATACGCTCCCGGTCGCGGCGAACGGACAGTTTGACGAGTCCTCCGCTGGGCGTGTAGCTCAAGGCGTTGCTCAGCAGATTATTCAGTATCGTTCGCAGCCCGTCGACATCGGCGATCACGCTTAGTGGGCCGACCGGTGGGAGGAACTCTAACCGCACATCGCGAGTTGCTGCGATCGCAAGATGGTCCTGGTACGTGGTGGCTGCGATGGCGAGTGCATCGCACGGTTCCAGTTGGAACGCTTCGGGTTCCGACTCGATCTTGGCGAGCCGCAGCAGATCCTGGATCAGCAAACTCAGGCGTTCCGACTGCTCGATGATCCGCTCGACGAACATGCGTGAGCTGTCCTCGTCTTCGAGTCCGCCGTTCAGGAGTGTGTCGGCGTATGCCTGGATGGAGGTCAGCGGGGTTTTGAGTTCATGTGACACATTCGACACGAAGTCCCGCCGCATGAGCTCCAGTCGCCGCAGATCGGTCACATCGTACGCGACCGCCAAACAGCCCGGTCCATCAGCCAATGGCAGCACGACGGCTGAGACCTCGACCAACCGTTTTCGCCGAGACATCGCGACTTCGCCACGGATCATCCGGGTCGAGGTGAGAGCTTGGCCGACGATGTCCTGCAACTGGCTGGAGCGGATGCTCTCCCATGCCAACTTCCCGACTGCGGAAGATTGTGAAACATCAAACAGATCGCGGGCAGCCGAGTTGATGAACAACACGCGCTCCCCGGTATCGACGACGAGGACGGCCTCCTGCATCGTCTCGAGGACCCCTTCAAACAGGGTCGTACTCTGTTCGAGGTGGCTGGTCAGTTCTCGGAGTGACTTCAATTCCGTTCGGACGCGGGCCCCAATCGTAAATAATTCCTCCTCGGCTGCGACTAACTCTCTTGGAGGGGGAGTGAGGGATACCGGTGCTGAAGGGACTTCGGTTGGGAGTACCGTTTTTAAGTCACGTGCTGTTTTGCGTAACCGGGACGCCGTTTTCACCATGGGCCGCGCGATCAGCACGGTGCAGCCAACCACCGACACCACTGCCAGACAGACCACGATCGCGTTTCCGAAGGGCGATTCCACCATCGGCAACAAACACCACACCACACCCGCTGGGACAGCGACAAATGAGCCGATGTGCCAGTACAGTCGCCAATTCGTGGGGCCTCTGGGGGGCGGCGATGAGGTGGAAGTGGACATGGTTGCTCGAAGGGTGTCAGTCCACGATCACGCGCCAAGAGTGGCAAGGCGCGAGTCGTCGGTTCGGTTCTGTGATCATGGTCGTTGATGGATCATGGGGATTGTGGCACTGAGGTGCGAGCCCGTGGGAGATGAGCCCGTGCGAATCACAACTGGCCTTTGACTGCACAACCCCCGAGTACGACTTATGTCGCAAATGTGCGCACGCTGCGCGAATTTTTGATGGATTGGAGAGTCTCTTTGCCCCGAGGGGGGTGCCCAGGGTCGCGACG
>JANOKO010000216.1:0-1036 GCA_031419335.1 Planctomycetota bacterium | reverse complement strand
GACATCGATCCCAAACGTCGACAGCGGCTGTGCCTGGGGGGTGGTGAAGTCGTTTTCGGGGATGTGAGCGTACTGCTCAGCAGCTGCGATCGTCGCTTCGAGTTGGCGGATATAGCCTTCGCGGTAGTACCAGACGGCCTGCTCATGGGCGAGTTCGCGGCGGACGCGGAGCAGCGCCAGTTGGGCGTTCTTGGCGACCTCGGGGGCCGCTTCGGTGAGCGGCTTGCCTTCGATGCTGGGGGTCTTCTCGCGAAGGCTATATCCGCCAACTCGAAGCGACGATCGCAGCTGCTGAGCAGTACGCTCACATCCCCGAAAACGACTTCACCACCCCCCAGGCACAGCCGCTGTCGACGTTTGGGATCGATGTCGACACGGCGGCGTACTCGAACGTCCGCCGGTTCGTTGAGGCGGGTCAACTCCCGCCGCCGGATGCGGTGCGGATCGAGGAGCTGATCAACTCGTTCCAGTACGAGGGGCCGAAGGTCGAAGGCGAAGCCCCGCTGGCCGTCGCCGCCGAGGTGAGCGTCTGCCCCTGGCAGCCTCAGCACCAACTGTTGCGAGTGGCTCTCAAGGGGAAGTCGATCGACCTGCAACAGCGGCCGCCCGCTCGGCTGGTGTTCTTGGTCGATACCAGCGGATCGATGTCGGATGAGAACAAGCTACCGCTGGTCAAGCAGTCGTTGAAGATCCTCGTCGAGCAGATGCGGGAGCAGGACCGGCTGTCGATTGTGACGTACAACGACAACGCCGGGCTGTTGCTCGACAGCACCGGCGGTGACAAGCGCGAGGCGATCCTGGCCGCTATCGAGGGCTTGCACTCCGACGGCTCGACGAACGGGGAAGCGGGGCTGAAGCTGGCCTATGAGGTCGCCGTCAAGCAGTTCGGCGACGGGGCCACGAACCGTGTGATGCTGTGTACGGACGGCGACTTCAACGTCGGCGAAAGTGCCGACAGCGAACTGGTGAAGCTGATCGAGAAAGAGCGGCAGACCGGGGTGTTCCTGAACATCTTCGGGTTCGGCTCAGGGAACCT
>JANOKO010000215.1:0-3864 GCA_031419335.1 Planctomycetota bacterium | reverse complement strand
GCTTGCCAAGGAATCCTCCTCTTTTCGTGTATTTTGTGCCTTTCGTGGTTCGACTCGAGTGTGATGGGGCTGCGTTCCTAAACCAAACCCAGGTTGTCAGGGGCCTTTTCGACGTGTACAGGGCCAAGGAGTTCGTTGAGGTGGGTCGAGATCGGTTCGCTGAGCGGCAGGAACCAGACTGCGGGCTTGTTCTGCTCGCGATACTGGCGGTCGAGTTCCTCGAAGATTACGGCGTTGATTTCGCCGGTTCTCATGTACTCTACTTCCCCGACTTCGTGTAGGGCACGGTCACGCGGTTCAGCATCGGAAAGTGTTTCTGGTTCAAGGTCACGAGGGTCGCCCCCAACTCCTCGGCAGTTGCAGCGATTAATGCGTCGGCCAAACCGACACCGTGACTCTTGCCAAGGTCTCGACGATACAAACCGCCCCGCTGAGAGATGGACTGATTCACATCCACAACTTCAAACGCCGATAGAAACGTTTCCAACGCTTGTCGCTCAGCTCCCTCACGCACTCCAGCATACAGTTCAGCCACCGTGATCGCTGAGATCACAAGTCGTTCCGCCACGCTCTCCAAATACGCAATGGCGTTCACTTGACCACGCAGGTAGTCAATCAAGACATCGGTATCGATCAGTACAGAAAAATCCGCAGCTGCCATGACGATCGT
This sequence comes from Planctomycetota bacterium, assembly GCA_031419335.1. GTDB lineage: Bacteria > Planctomycetota > Planctomycetia > Planctomycetales > Planctomycetaceae > TH-plancto1. The sequence continues at coordinate 3,194 of JANOKO010000215.1, read as the reverse complement.
CCTTGATTATTGGCGATCCCACTCCCGGCGGAGTTCGGTGAGAGTGGGCAAGTCGTCGCGCTGGCTCCACAGGCCGCGCCCTCGACGCAGAGCTAGCAAGCGGGTACCAGACTGATGCCGCCCAAGATACGACTCGACCGCCTCATGCAGCAAAACTTCCGGGGAGACTCCCTTGAGCTGGCTGAGTTCCTGCAGCGTCTGACTTTCTTCATCCGTCAGCGTAATCTGGGCTGTCGTCATGGTCGTTCTCGCTTCGTGTGATCCACACCTCGCATCCCAGAGTATCGGTCGCAGCGGGACTTCGCAATTCGGGTTTTGCGCCGTAGGCGTCGTAGGATGGGCACTCCTGCCCGTCCCCGATCGACGTTCGCCTGCCAGCACGGGTGACATGGGTTGCGAGCGATCCACTGAAGTTCCCTCCCACCGTAGCAGAAGTCGTCAGACTTCTGCCGTCTTCCTCCCATCGAGAAGCCACATCCGACACGCCAGAATTCTGACGAATTCTGCTACGGGGCCTTAGCGGCAGGCACTGGGCCGAGGTGAAGTAGGATGGGCAATCCTGCCCGTCCCCGATGTGCGCGACAGGCCAAACTGACTCCGCATGGGCAGTCAACCCGCCCCCGCCCCCGCTGTCGAAGCTCGTGCGTCGCTCGGGGACGGGCAGGATTGCCCATCCTACGGCGCGGGCACCGGGCCGAGGAGTTCGTCGAGGTGGGGCGAGATCGGTTCGTTGAGCGGCAGGAACCAGACGGGGGGCTTGTTCTGCTCGCGATAATGGCGGTCGAGTTGACAGTCACTCCGGCGGACCCGATGATCATCCACGTCAAACAGCTGGCGTCCTTTCAGGCTTCCCAGGAGCCGATTCATGAAATCACGAGTGGAATCCCTATTCGACTTGAGTCCGTCCGAGAAACTCCAACTCGTGGAGGATCTCTGGGACGATCTAGCCGCCACCCCGTCGGAAGTTCCCTTGACGGATTGGCAGTTGGCCGAACTGGAACGACGGAAAGCCAATCTGATGAGCCATCCGGCATCGGGTTTGAGCTGGGAGGACGTGAAGCGTCGAATCCGGAGTCGATATGGCCGCTGAACTGGTGATCTCGCCGGAAGCTGCTCAGGATCTCGATGAAGCGTATGGGTGGTACGAAGATCACCAGGTGGGACTGGGGAAGAGTTCCTGAACTGCGTCGATGCCTGCGTTCAAGAGATTTGTCGGTTCCCGGAAATGCATCCCAAGGTCCACAAAGACTATCGCCGCAGGCTGGTGCGTCGGTTTCCCTACTCCGTCTTCTACGAACGGTCTGCCAGCACGATTCTGGTCTACGGCGTGTTTCATTCATCGCGTAGCCCAGAAAAGTGGCGTCAGCGCCTCCCGTAGAATCGGATTCATTCCGTGCCAGAGCAATCCCTCTGCCTCTAAACCGCGACGCGGAGTCTTCGTCCCGGAGCGTTCATCGCGGCGTTCTCCGTAGCAGAAGTCGTGAGACTTCTGCTGTCGTCCTCCATCCAGAACCCGCAGCCGGGACGCCAGAATTCTCACGAATTCTGCTACGGGGCCTTCTCGACGGGCACCGGGCCGAGGAGTTCGTCGAGGTGGGGCGAGATCGGTTCGCTGAGCGGCAGGAACCAGACGGGGGGCTTGTTCTGCTCGCGGTACTGGCGGTCGAGGTCCTCGAAGACCTGTTGCGTCGATTTCGCCGGGCCGAGCATTTGGTCGAGCAGCGGGAGCGCCGACTGATTCAGGGGGAGCTTGGCCAGGTCCGCTCTGGCCCGGAAGCGGGCTCGCGCCTGTTCCAAGGCCGCAGCTGCATCGACCTTCGCGAGCGGTGGGAGTGGCTTGTTCTCCTTCAAGTCGGCGAGCAGTTGCTCGGTCTGTTTCTTCTGAGGTGCGGCCTCTTCGTCATCACCATACGCCTTCAGAGATTCTTCGGCCTCGCGTTGTGCGGCATCACGGTCGTCCAGTCGCCATTCGCAGAGGGCGAGGTGATACCGTACTCGGCCTTTGCCGAGTGCCGTGATCGTGTCCCCTTCGCGCAGCCCCGCCAGCAGCTTCCGCAGTTCGTCCCGAGCCTGTTCCAACTCGCCCAATTCGCGGAGTGCGGCCGCGCGATTCATCCGGGTTGTGAATGCCGTGGCCATGTCGTCCGGTTTGCCGGCCATCAGCTTGAGCGATTCGTTATAGAAGACGATGGCGTCAGCATAATCTCCATTGCGAAACGCGCTGATGCCCGCAGCATTCAGGGAATCAGGATTCGGCTTGCAGAGCTCGTCGAGATGCGGGGCGATCGGCTGATTGGGCTTCAGGAAATAGATGTCCGGCTTGCCGTCTGCCTTGTACTGCCGATCCAGCGCTGCCAGCACCTCCGCGACGGGCTTTGCGGGAACGAGCAACCGCTCGACATCCGCAACGATCGGCTTCAGCGGACCAGTCGAGGCTCGGACATCCTTCAACCGTTCTTCGACCTTTTCGTCCGGCAGCTTCATCGCCTCAAGGAAACCACCATAGTTCGCGAAAGCCGCCTGCAGATGGGGATGCTCGTGGCCGGTTCGGCGAGTGAACTCAACGAAAATGACCACATGCCGGCGCATCAGCGGCTCGGCCTCCGACAGACGGTTCGTGCCCTGGAGCAACAGCGCGAGGTTGTTGAGGTCGCGGGCGACATCGGGGTGCTCGGCTCCGTAGGACAGCTCGTCAATGGCCAGCGCGCGGCGCATCAGCGGCTCGGCCTCTGCGAGGCGGTTTGTGGCATAGAGCAAAGTCGCTAGGTTGTTGAGGTCGGTGGCGACGTTGGGGTGCTCGGCTCCATAGGACTGCTCGTCGATGGCCAGCGAGCGGCGTACCAGAGGCTCAGCCTGCGCCAGACGGCTCGTGACCCGGAGCAACATAGCCAGGTTGTTCAGGCCGCGAGCGACGTTTGGGTGCTCGGCTCCGTAGGACTGCTCTAAAATAGCCAGCGTGCGGCGCATCAACGGCTCGGCCTCTGACAGTCGGCTCGTGTCCCGGAGCAACCGCGCCAGGTTGTTGAGGTTGGTGGCGACTTCGGGGTGTTCTGCTCCTTAGGACTGCTCGAAAATGGCCAGCGCGTGGCGTAACAGCGGTTCGGCCTCCGCGAGCCGGTGCGTGGCGTGGGGCAACAGCGACAGGGTGGGGTGGTTGGTGGCGGCGGTGGGGTGCTATGAACCGTAGGACTGCT
>JANOKO010000214.1:0-1582 GCA_031419335.1 Planctomycetota bacterium | reverse complement strand
CCTGGCCTGGGCCACGTACCATGCCCTGGAAGGCAAGACTTGTGTATAAGGATGAGAGTGGAAACTTGGGAACGCCTCTCCTCGAAGCTCTGCTTCGCCCGTGTGCCAGAACGCTCGCTCTTGCAAACCGTCCGCGCACTTGCCGACGGAATCCAGTCCTGACATGCTAGGAGGAAGTCCCGTGGGACGCGGCGAAGCAGAGCTTCGGGGATCGGCGTGACCAAACCGGAGCTTGGTCACGAGAATCGAAACCCAGACGCTGCAAGCAGCGTCTGGGCCAAGCCGCCTTCAGACCTTACAGTGCGATGCATTGGAACGACGAAATGATGTCGTTCGGAATGTTGGCATCCTCGACCCAAGGGTAGTAGGCTGGACCCGAGAGATCCCAGTACGCCCCTTTGTAGTCCCGGTGCTGGTAGAATCGCCACGTACCGCGCACGACGATTATGGACGAGACCTTGTCGTTCCACCAGCCGCCTACATACAGGTAGTTCAAGTTCGTCCGTCAGGAGGCACCGCCGTAGTTGATGTGCTCGAATATCTCGATCTCGGGGAGCTCGCGCGAGTTAGCCGCCGCGAGTTGCAAGCCCTTGTCCCGCTCGCTCCTAGCGGCGGTGCCCGATGGCTTCTCCGGCCACTGCTTGAAGTTTGGCCCCTGCACGTCCGCGAAGGCACCGTCGAGCCTATTCAGCACCATCCCCGGCAAAAACACAATCGCATTGTCCATGATCGAGTCTCCAACCGCTGAGCATGATCGTCAGGCATGAGGCAGCGGCACCTCGACGCCTATTAACTGGAACTCGACAACCGAAGTGCGGTAGAACATTACCACTCTACAGGCTGTCGGAACATGTGCTATTTTAAGGATGCCAATTTGACTCGCTTGACCTGTTCAGGTCATTCTCGAAAGATTCTTTTCACTACACTTGGCTTCGTTGGCGGCGGGATTCAGAGTGAACTGTCACCGATCAGCCTTCACAATTCGGTGGAGAAGCGGGGTCTGAAGGCTTGGCGTAAGGCCCGGTCCGCGAACAAGGTCATGCTTCCCGCAGGGCCATCCGCAAAGCCTCCTGACCCTGCCACCCGTCGTGATCCTCCTGTGCCAAGGCACACCGGTAGGCTCCAAAGCGAGCCAACCGGTGCCACCCGCGGGTGCAAACGTTTGTAATATCTGGTATGTGTTTCGTAATGGCTGTTGTCTGCATCGCGGCATGGGCAATTGGAAAGTTGTGGAAATTCACGATCGAACCGAATCACATCCGTACGGAGAAGGTTTTTACGAGTCATATTGACCTCCGAACACCAAAGGAACGCATCGTGAGTATCAATGTGTCTGAGGGCGTGCTTGAAGCTCTCATGAACGTCAGCACAATCGAGATCAGCACAGCGTCATCACAACTGGACCATGCCTCGATCATTTGGCCCCACTTACGAGATGCGAGAACAGTGGCTTCAAAGCTTGAAAGACTTTCGAATGATCGATAATCATCTCGCGAATCGGCGGGGTCTGAAGGCTTGGCGTTAGGCACGGTCCGCGAACAAGGTCATGCTTCCCGCAGGGCCATCCGCAAAGCCTCCTGAC
>JANOKO010000213.1:0-1286 GCA_031419335.1 Planctomycetota bacterium | reverse complement strand
GCTTTCTCCATGCGCTGGCTCCACACTTTGGCTGAAGACGCAACTCAGCTGACTGCCGAAGAGTGGGCTGAGTTGCAACGCCGTATTGATGAACAGCAGATGCAGTCACTGCATGACAACCTCTGGGGGCCACTTTGGGTTTTCTGGATCATCGAAATCCTGGGAGGGCTGTTGACGTTGTGGATGATTATCGACTGCATCCGCCACGATTCCGAGCGACAAACGTGGTTGTGGATTCTGTTTTTCTTTCCAGGGCTGGGAGCGGCGATCTATTTTTTCGCGCGCTGGCTCCCGAGCAGTTCGATGGAGCTACCCGCTTTCGTGCGGCGTTGGAGTGATGGAGGTCAGATCCGCCGCTTGGAAGTCGCGGCCCAACAGATTGGGAATGCCCATCAGTTTGTCGAGTGGGGGGATGCTCTCCGAGAGACTCGGCAATGGGTGGATGCGAAGCGGGCTTACAGCCTGGCACTCGCGAAAGAACCCCAGAATCTCTTGGCGCTCTGGGGGCTGGCCACTGTCGAATCCCAATTGGGGAATCCCGCCGGAGCCCGCCCCCATCTGGAGGCAGTGCTGGCGATCGATCCGGCCTACAAGTTCGGCGATGTGTCCCTGCTCTATGGGAAGACGCTACACACTCTCCGGGAGGCCGAGGTGGAACTCTCTCATTGGCGGACGCATCTCAAGCGCTGGCGACAGCCCGAAGCACTCTACACCCTCGCGGAACTGCTGATCGAACGGCAGGAGTATCCCGAAGCCCGCCAGCTGCTCCAGATGATGATCGCGGATATCGAAGTCACTCCTCGCACATTGGCTAAGAAAGTGTTCATCTGGAAAGGGCGAGGGAAGAAACTGCTGCGCAAACTTCCCTGATCGCGATTTGTGTGAGGGCCTTGGTTGAGTCCGTGAGTGGATCACTGCGTGCGACGCAGTTGACCACGAGCCGCGAATGGGCGAGATTCTCAGAGGCTCGATCGTATGACCTCTCCCGAGACCCGCCGATGAAGATCGTTCGCATTGAAACGCTCGTCTGTCATGCCCGGATGCGGAACTGGGTCTTTGTCAAAGTCATCACCGATCAGGACGGCCTGTTCGGCTGGGGTGAAGCCACGCTCGAATGGCACACTCGGAGCATCGTGGCTGCGATTGAGGATCTCTCTCAACTGCTGATCGGTGAAGATCCCACACGGATCGAGCATCTGTGGCAGATGATGTATCGCCAGCACTTCTGGCATGGGCACGGGATCGTTCGCTCGACCGCCATTGCCGGGATTGACCTGGCACTGTGG
>JANOKO010000212.1:0-1015 GCA_031419335.1 Planctomycetota bacterium | reverse complement strand
ACCATGCCCACGCCGGCCTTCATCGCCTTGGCGGCAGCACTGGCCACCAGGGTCTTGCCGCGCAGGTTGCCGTGCAGGTCGCACCAGGCAAAGCGCACCAGCTCGACGCCAGAGGCTTCTATCAACCGCGCAGTTTGATCGATCAATGACGTGCGGGCGGCGCTGTGTATGCCGCAAAGTTCTGCAAACGGCGTCACGCACGCTCCTGCGGGGAGGCCGCTGGGGCGACAGCGGGCTTGGGGGGGGCGGGAGGTGAGGAGGCAGCGACCGGAGCGGCGGGGTCCTGGGCCTGGGCGGATCGCTCTGCGCTCAGCGCCAGCAGAGTTACAACGGCGATGACCGTGGCGAGGATCCAGTGAACGGCTGACGAATTCATCTCGGACTCTCCGTGCGACTCACCTGTGAGAGATGAGTACTTTGCACATGTTCTGGGTGATCCATCGTTCCATGCCATCGACTTCTGGCTGACTGCTGAAAGCTGACGGCTTCTCCGGACATCACTGACCCGCGAACCATGCTTCCAATGTCCAGCGGTCGACTGAGTCGTAACAGTGCATGGGGCGCTGAGGGAAGCCTCGAACATTCTTCCGCACCACCATGAAATTGTCGACTTCAAACAACGGCAGATAGGCCGCATCGACCGAAAGTCGCCGATGCAGCTCCTGCGATTGTGTCACCACGCGAGTCCAATCGGCGGTCCGATCGAGCTCAATGAGTTGTTGGCGGAGCCAGTCCGGTTTGTTCATCAGATCTGCGAGATTCGCCCGAGGATTGACGGTGATGATCGGCCACCAGTCCACGACCGGCTCCGGGAGAATCCCGACCCGATAGATGAGGTCATACTTCGCTTGCGGTCCCTCCTCGTCGGGGACCAGTTCCACATTGATTCCGACCCGTTTCCAGCTGCGGATCATCGACAAGGCGGCGGCCCGTTCGGTGACCGTGGGCGGAGCCACCATTCGCAGGGTGGGAATCTGTTTCGCCATCGGATCGATGCTGTGGCTGGCGGCGACCG
>JANOKO010000211.1:0-1180 GCA_031419335.1 Planctomycetota bacterium | reverse complement strand
GTCACGCGATCGGCACTGACCTGATCGAAGCGACCGTAAAACAGCTGGTCGGCCAATGCCTCAAAGGCTGCGGTATGCACTGGTCCCAAGGCGGAGCGACCGCGATGACCGCCCTGCGAACCCAGAACCTCAACGGCCACTGGGACCAAACCTGGAAATCACTCACCGTGATCGCCTGATCAGCGGAGTATCACTATTGGACGAATACACCCTACACTGATTCGACTCTTTCGACTCGCCTTCCCTTGCCACATCGAATCGGATGAAATGGATCTTGGGTGAGAACCGATTGAACAATGGAGATGATTTACGATGTCCCGCATCCAATTGGGATTCCTTTGGCAAATGTTTCAAAGGCGAATAGTGCCGACATCCTTCATGATGGTGGTTTTGCTCACAGCTCCCCTACCCGCCGCCGACAAGGTCGATTTCACCCAGCAGATCCGCCCGATCTTCAAGGAACGGTGTTACGGGTGTCATGGTCCCCAAAAGCAGGAGTCGGGGTTGCGGCTGGATCAGCGGCAAGAGGCACTGGCGGGCGGCGACGGTGGAGCCGCGATTGTGCCGGGCGACCCCGCCAGCGGGCTGCTGCTCAAGTATGTGCAGAGCGAAGACGCCGAGCAGGTCATGCCCCCCAAAGGGGACCGGTTGACGGAGGAGCAGATCAAGCTGCTCATGCAGTGGATTGAAGACGGGGCGGAGTGGCCGGAGGATGCCGTGCCGGCCCAAAACTTTCCCTCGATTCGGCTGAGACGGACTGCTGTGTCACCCAGCGGAGTGGCCGCCGAGGGAGAGGTGATCTCGCGCGGGGCCGGACTCAGCAGAAAGTTGCACGTCCGTTAGGGTGGATGATCGTCCCCCGGTGATCTGTGAGGTTCCCATACTGCATCCCGAGACTTTGACAGCGTATCGCCGCATGACGCCGAGCGAGAGGCTGCGAATCACTTTGAATATGATTCGCACCAGCACTCCGTATCTGTTTCATGGTTCTCCGGAGCAGGTCGAGCGGAAGTTTGAATTGCATAGAAAACAGAATGACGATCGAACTTGCCGAATCCTGGCGGGGTTGGCTGCTTCTAGGGGCTACGATGAATGACATTGGAGTGGCCCTGCGGGACATCACAGCTGTGATGGAGCGTTTTGCATCTCGTATGCAGTCATCGGTGGAGTCGCCGTCAGG
>JANOKO010000210.1:0-1246 GCA_031419335.1 Planctomycetota bacterium | reverse complement strand
TGCAAGGCGTGCTGGAGCGTGATCGAAGTCGTCAGCGAACCGATTTTGCTCAGGAACTTCAGGACGTGCAGATGCTGTTGCATGAGTCGGTACATCTCGACATTCTGCAGGAGGCCGAACGTGCAGGCTTTGAGACTCGCTTGACTCGGCTACAGAGGATTCTGGCCACCGACAATGACATCTCCTCCGGCATCCTCGAACTGGATCGAGTCAAGGACTCGCTTGTCAAACGCAGGGAGCGCGAGGCCGATCGAATCCGCACCCGGCTAAAGCGTCTGAGCGGTCAAACGGACGCTGTCTTTCCACCGTCGCAGGGCGGAGGTGTTGCTCCGGGCCCGGCACACCGGGGCGAGTGGGTGATGGACTTTGATCGGTCCTCCCCCTGACGCTCACTTCTAACACGACACGCGTTTTGAAATTGCTGGACAAGAACTCGAAAGCCCGACATGACCCTCCCGACACCCGCCGACAACGCCTGGAGACCGAGTTCACTCCTTGGTCGTGAAGCGTTGCTGCGCTCTCTCGGGATCCGGTTATCTGCTGAGACTCGCCTCTTAATCGGGGTCGACCCGTCGCTTCAGTGCCGAGTGGGGGTAGGCCGTACGCAGCTGATCTCGGAACTCGTCAGGCGTGTTACTCCGCAATACACACACGTGATCACGCTCAGCGGTTCGTCGCCGGCGACCTGGCACTCGTCCTTGTTGCAGGCGGCTCGTCGACTTCAAGTACGGCAAACGTCGTTCCGTCGTGCCTCTGACCTGACGGCAGCGATTCGAGGTTGGCTCGGCAGTCACGAGAACTGGCTGCTTGTCGTCGACAACGTCGCCGATTTGGATGACTTGAAAGAGATCATCGAAGGCGTCCGTGCGGGGCATTGGATTGCGATCCTCAACGATCCCACAATGGCCACAACGGTGGACTGGCCCGCAGCGGTTCCGCTTGGATCGCTCTCGCCCGAAGATGCCCTGCAAGTCTTGCAGTCGGCGATCGGTCGGGACTGGAGAAACACCGAAGAGGTCGTCGCGGTCACACACATCGTCGACCGCTTGGAGCGAAACCCGCTCTGCGTGGAACTGGCCGGGCGATCCCTCTGGCTGGCTGACCTCGACCCACTGGAGTATTGGCAACAACTCAGTTCCGCGTCGGGTAGTACGCCGCTGCGGTCGGTTCTGGCACTGCTCCTGGCCATGATCGAGGATCACCAGCCAGCAGCGCTGACCCTCCTCGCCTCGGGTGTCGCTTTGGG
>JANOKO010000209.1:0-2968 GCA_031419335.1 Planctomycetota bacterium | reverse complement strand
AGTGCTGGGTGTCGACTCGGGGGGAATGGACGAGTGGTCTCTGGACTTCCTGGGGAATTGGGAGAGGGGAACAGAGCCGTCCTCCGATGAGATCTCGGGAGTGGGAGTGATTGCCACGGGCTCGACCACCGAGGGTTCGGGCTGGCCACCATTATTCATCGACGAGATCGCCCATCCGACCAATAACACGAATACCCCGGCACAGCCGATCCCCAGCCACACTCGCTTCGCCGACGTGGCGGGTCGACGCAGCGGCTTCAGCACGACAGTTCGGGAGTGAGCCATTTCCCCCAAGGCCAGGAACGGCGTGGAGTCCCGGTGCAAGTCGTTCAAATCCACCGTGGCAGCGATGGCGGGGGTCGCTGCTCGAAGTTCTGTGTCATGATCAGGGTCTGCTCCCGACGAGAGCAACGAGAGGAATGCGGTCAACGGTTCCTCCGGAGGGAGGGGTAATGTGGGGGGAACCTCTGGGGCCGCGGATTTCCCCGTCAAACACCCTTCCAGGGCGAACAACACCTCGGCCATCGACTGATAGCGCTGGTCAGGGCGCTTGGCGAGCAGCTTGAGCATGACACGGTCAACAGCCACCGCGCGGGGGTTCGTGGCTTGCAGCTCTCCCGTGGCTCCCAGCAGTGAGGGGATTTCTCGCTCGCGGTGCTCCAGGAGTTTGGCCATGGCGGTTTCCCCGTCAAAGACCGACTTGCCCGTCAACAGATACCAGAGTGTGCAGCCAAAACTATAGATGTCAGCCCGGTGGTCCGCAGCCCGCGTGTTGACCGCTTGTTCGGGAGCCATGTAGTCGATGGTCCCCATGATCTGGCCGGAACTTGTCAGCTCGCTCGACTGCTCGCTGTTTTCCAACCGGGCCAGTCCGAGATCGAGAACCTTTACGACTCCGTCTCGGTCGATCAGCAAGTTCGCGGGTTTGATATCGCGATGGACGACACCATGCGCATGGGCGAATTCCAGTCCTCGGCCAGCCTGGATGAGAAACTCAATGGCCCGCTTGAGGGAGAGTGGTCCCTGCATTCGGACCAGTTCCGCCAAGTTGTACCCGTCCACATACTCCATCACCAGAAAGTGCGTACCATTGGCTTGGTCCGCATCAAATGCAGCCACGATGTGCGGGTGATTCAGGCGTGCGACGGCTTCCACTTCTCGGTGAAATCGCTTGACCGCGTCGGGCGATTTGACCGTCGACGCCGAGAGTAATTTGATGGCCACGATTCTCTGCATGACGCGGTGCCGCGCCTTGACCACCAATCCCATGCCCCCTTGCCCGAGCTTGTCGATGACCGTGTAATTCCCCAAGTGCAGCGACTTTGCCTTCCCCTGGATCACGCGGGTCAACTGATACTTGGTGAGCTTATTGCGGCGATACAAGCTCTCGGCCAGTGCCTCCACCGACGCATACTGCGGCAAACCCGCGCGCACATCGTCCATCTCCTCCACGGACAACAGTCCGGAATCGTTGAGCTGCTGCGCAAACTGTTCCAGAGTCACTGGCATCCGGGAATCCGGTGAGACAGGCCGTCCGCTCGATGGCTCCCCCCGCAGGGTCTGCCCAGCCATAACCGAGCCCGAATCCTGCCCACGTAGGGTCAGGCCGTTCTCAATCACTGCCAAGGAGAGATGACTGCTCACCATAACGGAAAGGATGCCAAGGCGAAACAAGGGGCTATGGTGCAGGCGGAGTGTGCCGGAGTCCGGATGTTTCACCCCGCTCTGGATACCGCGGAAGCCTAGCTCTCGCTCATGGACCATGCTGCGAAATCGCCTCACGAACGCAGCATCTTCCTGGCGGAATCGTAGGCACAACCGCTACGCAGGGGAGTGGGTTTCAAGCCTCAGTGTGTGCAAAATGCTCCAATCACTCTGGGGGGGAGACGTGGACATCAAGCGAATCGAGTTCTTACGCTGTGCTCAGCGAGCCAGTCAGGTTGTGCAGAGAGCCTCATCACTGACCAAGTTGTCAGTTGTCGCTGATTCGTCGGACAGACAGACAGGCCATCCTCGGACGAGTGGTGACGCGGGAGTGTCACAGATATAGTTCTGCGCATCCGGGTTTGTGGTCATAGTTTTCCGTGAACACAATGGCTTCCCAGATCTCTGCCGCGCGAGGTGCCCATGACGACATCCTTATTTGGACCCCTGGTGGTGGGCCTGGGCGAAGCTCTGTGGGACATCTTCGGCGAAACTCGAAAGCCCGGTGGGGCGACTGCAAACATCGCATTTCATGCAGCACAAATGGGCGCGCGCGGGGTGATTGCCAGTCGATTCGGGACCGACGAGCTGGGTCGGGAGCTGGCGAGGTACTTTGAGACGAAGGGGATCGACACCTCCTATGTGCAATTCGATCCCGCTCATGGGACTGGCAGAGTACTCGTCGACACCCGTGATCCGGGGCACCCGACATACATCATCCAGGAGAACGTCTCGTTCGACTACCTGGCTCCACAGCAGGACTTCCTCCAATTGGCGGACAAGGCCGCGGCTGTCTGCTTCGGGACACTGGCGCAGCGGTCGCCGGTCTCGCGCGATGCAGTTCAGCAATTCATCAAACGGACACGGGGGCTGGTGGTCTTCGATGTCAATCTGCGGCAGAAGTTCTATGACCGAGAGTCGCTTGATCTCTCATTCCAGCGGGCACAGATCGTCAAGTTGAACCTGGATGAGATGCCGATCGTAGCAGCCGAGTTGGGGCTGGCCGCGGAGTCGGAGCAGCTGTTCGCGGACTCGCTGCGTCAGCGCTACCCCATTGGAACGGTCATAGTGACTCGCGCCGAACACGGATGTTTCGTGACTGACGGAGATGAGGTCGTCGACCTTCCCGGTGAGGTGGTGAGCGTCGTAGACGCAGTCGGCTCCGGGGATGCGTTCACCGCCGCCTTTATCATGCTTACACTGGAGGGACAGCCATTGGCAGTGCGGGCACGGTTTGCCAATCGTGTCGGCGGGCTGGTGGCCA
>JANOKO010000208.1:0-4068 GCA_031419335.1 Planctomycetota bacterium | reverse complement strand
CTGAAACTCTGAATTGCCCTGACAACCTGGGTTTGGTTTAGGAACGCAGCCCCATCACACTCGAGTCGAACCACGAAAGGCACAAAATACACGAAAAGAGGAGGATTCCTTGGCAAGCCTGTCGAACGTTCGGCAACCGTCAGCATTCGTTCCGCTGGAAGTCCTGGCGAATGGGCCAGAGTCCTTCTGACTTTTCGTGTGTTTCGTGTGTTTCGTGGTCAAAATCGGAGTGCTTATCCAGAACTCAGATTGGAATACACTGCCAACCCACGATTTCCCTCGTTGAGATCGATATGATTTGACGGTTCAGGTTTCAGGGTCCGCAAGACCCTCCTCGAGCCACTGTGTCATCTTGCCAGAGCCCGCATGTACAGCACGTCCCTGAAGGCGATCGAAGACAAAGTCTATGCAGGCGAACGCCTGACGTTTGAGGACGGGCTATTTCTCGAAGAGCAGGTCGAGACCCTGACACTCGGCCAATGGGCGAATGTTGTTCGCGAGCGGAAGAACGGCAACTTTGCGTACTACAACACGAACATCCACCTGAACCCGACGAACGTCTGCGTCTACCGCTGCACGTTCTGTGCGTTCCGGTCAGACCTCAAATCCGACAAGTCCTACGTCTTCTCCGATGACATGGTTCGAGAGCGGGTGCGGGAGGCCCAGGCCAGCGGGGCGACCGAGATTCATGTTGTGGGGGGGCTGCACCACCTTAAGAAGTTCGAGTGGTACGTGAACTTGGTCCGTGTGATTCACGAGACCTGGCCCGAGATTCACATCAAGGCGTGGACCGCCGTCGAAATCAACTGGTTCGCCCACCTCACAAAACAATCGTACAAATGGGTACTGGAGCAAATGCGTGACGCCGGGCTAGGGAGTCTGCCGGGCGGAGGGGCTGAGATCTTCAACCAGTCGGTGCGTGAGCAGATTTGCGAGCACAAGGCCGACTCACAGAGCTGGGTCGACATCCACCGGGCAGCTCACGAGTTGGGGCTGCGATCGAATGCGACGATGCTGTATGGGCATGTCGAGCAGGCCCAGCATCGCATCGACCATCTGTGCCAGTTGCGGGCCTTGCAGGACGAGACTGGCGGGTTCCAGACCTTTATCCCGCTCGCGTTCCATCCGGAGAATACCGGCATGGCCTATATCCCGAAGCCGACGGGGAATATGGACCTGCGGATGGTGGCGATCTCGCGGCTGATGCTCGACAACTTCGACCACATCAAAGCGTACTGGATCATGCTGGGCGAGCAAATCGCCCAAGTCGCCCTCGGTTTTGGCGCGGACGACATCGATGGAACCGTAGTCCACGAATTGATATATCACGATGCCGGGGCTCAGACCCCTGAGGGGCTGCCCGTCGAGCAACTGCTCCGCATGATCCGCGAAGCCGGTCGCGAACCGGTCGAACGCGACACGCTCTATCGGCGTGTGATCCGCGATGGGGCGCGATGGACGGTCGGGGAACCGGTGATGTCCTGATGCGACGACTTCGTGTTGGAGCGTCCCGTGCATCGTGTCCAGGCCACTGAAGCGGTCTCACTGACGGGGTTTCTCGTTCGAGTCCGCACCCCGCCTGGTCTTCGGTATCCCAATCCGTCGGGAAAACTCCTTCTCCAAAACCTCTTTCATCGTCTGCCGCAAGGACATGAACCCCTCCAGCAGGCGGGTGGCCTCGGCAGTCAGTTCGCTGCGATGATCCGATTTCCCCCCCACGCGGGTTTGCACCAGCGCTTGCTCCAAGATGGCTTCCGCAGCCTTGATCCGCCCCCACACATGGCGATAGCTCTTGCCGATGCTCTCGGCGGCTGCTTTGATCGAGCCTTTGTCTTGAACAGCTTCCAGCATCTCGCACAGCCCGAAGCCGAAGGCGTACTCGCCATCGGACTCGAACCAGATTTTCAAGCGCGGTTGGAGAGGCAGCGCTAACTTGCGGGACATGTTGAGCCTCTGCGGGTAGGCAGGACGAGTTGCACGCAGCATAGCTGCTGATATCATCCGTGGTGCAAATGGTTCTTTGGTGCGATTTGGTGTCTCCATGAGTCAAAGTCTGACGCTGCCCGCTGGGATGGCCCATTCCAGCCGCCTGCGTCCCGCCTCCGGACTGCCGATGACGGTTCCGCTGTGGGAGATCGCGGTACTGACTGTGTCGGGAGTGCTGGCTGCGGCTGCGGTCGGGTTGATTGAATTGCGGCTCCGGATACCGGGGCATTCGATTCTGCATGCCGTGTTGCCAATGGCGTTGGGATTGGCGTTGGCTCCGAGACGATTCGCGGGCACGGGGATGAGCCTGGCCGCTATCGCCACGGCGATTGGGCTGATGAAGACCGGGCATGGGGAGTTCGGGGCGGGAGCGTGGACGAGCCTGGCTTGCCTGGGGCCGTCGCTCGATCTCATGCTAGGGAGTCGCTGGGGTCAACGTTGGCCCGCCTTCTCGGTCGCAGTGGCGGGGCTGCTGGCGAACGGGTGCGCATTCATGGCCAAGGCCACCGAGAAGTGGTCGATGGTGGTGCCTCCTCTGCGTGGTTCCGGAATGGGGGGCGGCGGCGGAATGGGCATGGGGGGTGGGAATGGGATGGGAGGTGGTCGTGGGCACGGAGGCGGGGCGGGCCTGGGACGGACCTGGGACGAATGGATTTCGGTCGCTCCCATCAGTTACCTGATCTGCGGGTTGCTGGCCGGACTCGTCTGCGGAGTGGCGCTGTTTCATCTGCGACAACGCGTGGAGGCCCGATCATCGGGGGCCAGCACGTCGCCCCAGGTCGACGGCTAAGGACATGGTCAAAACAACTTCCCATTTTCACCCGTGGGAGTTGAACAGAAGGTCACGAAGGAAACGAAGGGTCCTGTTCAAAGATTTTTCGTTTCCTTTGTTGCCTTCTGTTCAAAATCAAATCGAGAGTTGTTTCGAGCCAGATACTAACGGAGTGTCCCGCACATGATCCGCATCGGCATCGATGACACCGACATCGTCGGCTCACCGGGGACCAATCAGTTGGCCCGCGCGATCGTCCGCGATCTGGCCGACCGAGCGGACCTCGTGCGGATCACACGGCATCAACTGCTCCATGATCCTCGGGTGCCCTACACCAGCCAGAACGGGTCGGCCTCGATCCTCTTGAACCCCACGAGTCCACTCAGCCTGGATGAGGTGATCGGGGTCTGCCGCGTGCGGATGCTGGATTGGTTCATCGTCGGCAGTGATCCGGGCCTGTGCGTGAGTGACCATGTCCCGTTCGAGGTCATCGAGTGGGGACTGCGCTGCAAGACCGACTTGGTGACGAAGGATTTGGCATACGAACTTGCCCAGCGATGGGACATTCACCTCGAAGGTCTGGGTGGCACGGAAGGCGGCGTCATTGGAGCCCTCGCGGCGATCGGACTGGCTGAAACAGAGAACGACGGGCGGTTGGTGAATTGGCAGTTGTGGCCAGATGACCTGAGTGAGGAAGTCCCCATCGAGAGGATCACACCGCGTCAGATTGATGTCTTGATTCGAGAGACCGGAGAGTCCCTGACGACCGGCACGGTGCATGTCGGCAAACACCTGCGGCCCAATCTCTCGCGGGGCCGGGCCACTCTGTGGGTGGAACCGGGCGAAATGGGATCATGCACCTGGAAAGCATTGAAACTGAAATGAAACGTCAACGCGGGGTGGCCCAGACATCGCTTTGGATGTCTGGGTTGCAGAGCAACAAGAGGCGGGTCAGGGTGGCGATGGGATGGAGTCCGTTGGTATCATGATGCTCCTTCTGAATCCCGTGGGTGGACTCATGCAATGCAACTCGTTCGCACCTCCTGTTCCTGCGTCACCCAGACGCTCAAAGCAGCGTCTGGGCCACCCCGCCAGCATACTTTGGATGCTGGATGAGCATCTCCGTTGCCAAACGGACCGCGACCCTTCGAGCTTGTGGGTCGTCACTGTTCAGGAGAGAATGGTACGGACAAGAGAAATCATCGCCGATCGCGTGCAGCGTTCTGACGACGAGCGTTTGCACGACGGGAGATGTCCGGTCGCGACCGAGTTCTCGCAATAACTTCACAGCCGCCGGATCGCGTTTCTGA
>JANOKO010000207.1:0-2583 GCA_031419335.1 Planctomycetota bacterium | reverse complement strand
ACGTCGAGAAGTTGTGGAAGTAGAGGGCGAATCCGGCCAGTTGGCCCGACCACTCGGCGATGAGGGCCTCTGCGCGGGGGTGCGGGCCGAACAGGTGCTCTTGGAGTTGGGGGGCGGTGGCTTGAACGGTGTGGGCGAGTTGCTCGAACTCGGCGAGTTCACGGATGAGGGACAGGATGTCGGAGCAGTCGGAGTTGTGGGCGGGGCGGATGGTGAGCATGGTTCAGCGTTCGGACTCTCGTTCACTGGTTGGACTTCTTGACCGCATGCGCAATCCAAGCCCCATTCCACTCACCTTCATAGGTGGGATCCACCCAGATGAGGTTTGAGCGGTACTTGCCTTGCCCGTCCTTGACTCGAAATCCAAGAGTCGGACCACGAGTGGCCATTCGGCTCTTGGCGACTCCACCGCTGAACTCAGCGATACAGCCCGGAAACGCTTCCGTAACGGCAGCTGCGACTCGATCTCGGAGTGTTCGCCGCACGTCGCGAGTCTTCTGGTTTTTGTGCCGAGCCATTGGGCACCGTATCTACGTGACGGATGGGGAGTCCATGAACCGAAGAGAGATCCCATGTCCGCAACTCGCTACCCAGTTCGCACGCATTGGTGGAACACGTCGTTAGCGAGTCGTTCAACGGTCAGACGTGTGACGTGAGGATACTCAGAGATTGCCATCGATTCAACATGAATGTCCAACGGTTTATCGGAACATTGACCGTTCCGAGTGGGTCACATATGTCACAGTCCCGACTCATAGCATACTCTTCACTGAACGCTCCAAGAATCCGAGGGCTGACGCCCATCGGCTCGCCTGTCTGGCTGATCGCTGACGGCTGATTGCTTGTCCCTAACCGGCGTCGCGTTTCGAGTGCGGATGGGCGCTCTCGTAGGTTTCTTTAAGCCGCCGGGTGCTGACGTGGGTGTAGATCTGCGTGGTGGTCAGGCTCTTGTGGCCGAGTAACTCTTGCACGCTGCGGAGGTCGGCCCCGCCGTCGAGCAGATGCGTGGCGAACGTATGCCGCAGAGTATGCGGGGAGACGTGTTGTTGCAGGTGGCAGGTCACGATGTGCCCCTCCAGCATGCGCCCGATGCTGCGGGTGGTCAGTCGCTTGCCGAACTTGTTGAGGAAGATCGCGGCGACTTCTTGCGGCTTGCCGGTCGGGGACTGGACGCGGACCTCCATCCAACTGTCGAGGGCCTTGGCGGCGAACGTGCCGATGGGGGTGATGCGTTCTTTCTTGCCCTTACCGCGAATCCGCAGGATGTTCGCGTCTCGGTCCCAGTCCTCGACGTTCACGCCGACCAGTTCGGCGACTCGCAGCCCGGCGGAGTACATCACCTCCAGGATCGCCCGATCTCGCAATCCCGCTGTGGTGTTCGCGGGCGGGGCTTCGAGCAGCTTGACGATGTCCTCGGTGGTCAGGAAGTTCGGCAGCTTGCGTCCGACGCGGGGGGTGCGGAGAGCTTTGGCCGGGTTGTTCGGCGTGATCCCCTCGCGCGTGGTATACCGAAAGAAGCTGCGGAGGCAGGCCAGTCGGCGGGCGATGGTGGTGCGGGCGTATTGGCACTCGTGCAGGTAAGTCACGTAGCCGCGCAGGACCGGGATCGTGATCTGGTCCGGCGGCGGCTCGACTCCGACTCGCTCGGTGAGGTATTCGCAGAAGCTGTTGAAGTCGTCCTTGTAGGACTTGAGCGTATGCTCAGAGGAGTTGCGTTCGATCCGCAGGTAGCGCAGGAAGCCTTGGATCGCGGATTGCATGGGAGGGGGAGCTTTCAGCGGTCAGCCATCAGCGGTCAGCCAGAAAAGAACTCGTTAGGTTTCGCGTGTCACCTCTGGCTGAAAGCTGAAAGCTGACGGCTTCACATACTCACGCGGCTCGGCGGAAGGGGGTTTCGTCCTCATCGATGGCGATCTCTCGTAGCTTGCGGACCTTCTGACTGAGCACGGCGGCGTCGTACCAGGTGAAGCAGAGTTCGGGATCGGCGGCGAACTTGCCTAGGGTTTGGAGGATCTGTGGAGCGCTGTGGTTGTCGTATAGAAAGACGAACCGCTCGCCGTCCTTGACCAGGGCCAATACATTCAGGCTGCGTTCCATCGCGCCACACTCCCTCGCGACCCGGCGGGCTGTCGCGGGTGGGGGGAAGGCCCCAGCCCGGAAGGAACGACGCCCCCGCCGGAACGTCAGTGAGGGGTATCGGACGGGGGCGGCGGGAGTGCCGCCCTGCTCTGGGATTGAGGAGCGGAATCTGATGCCCGGCTCATGCGTGCGCGGCTTGAGTGCCACGGGAGTCAGAATCGGTGGGACCGGGAAAGTTTGACTAAACGGCAATCGTGGCACGACGCTCCAGCTGTAAGTAGGACGGCCTTTCCAGGCCGTCCCTCCAATATGGAGCGTCTCCGGGAGATGGTCTCAGGCTTCCCGACGGGGCGGTACTGCGAGGTGGTGGGTCGCGCGGGGACGGCCTGGAAAGGCCATCCTACGGTGTGGGGCGTCTACGGGAGATGGTCTCAGGCTTCCCGACGGGGCGGTACTGCGAGGTGGTGGGTCGCGCGGGGACGGCCTGGAAAGGCCATCCTACGG
>JANOKO010000206.1:0-13489 GCA_031419335.1 Planctomycetota bacterium | reverse complement strand
CGAAGATCGACCGCCGTCGTCTGCGAGCGGTTGGTGGCGGTACAACGCTTCGCGAGATGCTCGCGGACGGAGTGACAGAAGTCCGACTCGACAACCTCAATCGCGTGATCGACTACCCCGCGCGGGATATGACAATCACGGTCGAGGCGGGAGTCCGAATCCGCGAACTTCAACGAACTCTGGCAGAAGAGCGGCAACGCCTCGCCATTGATATCTCCCAGGCTGCGTCGGCCACGATCGGGGGAGCGATTGCCACGAACACCAGCGGTTCACGGCGGTTTGGATGGGGCACCTTTCGTGACTATCTGATTGGCGTTTCGGCCATTGATGGCCACGGACGACACTTCTCGGCAGGTGGACGAGTGGTCAAGAATGTCGCGGGCTACGACTTGTGCAAGCTCTTGATTGGTTCACTCGGGACATTAGGGATCATCACCCAGGTCACCCTCAAACTCAGGCCTCTCCCGGAGCGAACTCAAGCAGTCTGGCTGGCGTTTGAGTCATCCGACGCAGCCGAATTAGCGCTCCACAGACTGGTCACAACCAGCACTCGCCCCGTCGCGGTGGATCTCTACAACCCGCGTGGTGCCGAGCGAATCGCCGAGCTGTCTGCGCGGGATGTCCCTGTCGGGAAGCCAGGGATTTGCCTCGTGTTTGAAGGTTCCGATGCCGAAGTCCAGTGGCAAGTTCAGACGATACTTGATGAGCTGCGCGCCTTCGGTCCAGAAACAGAGGTCGTCTGGACTCCCGTCGATTCGCTCGCAGTTGTGTCGGCCATGACCGAATTCACAGTCACTCCCGACGACACGTTCGTCGCCCACCTGAGCGTGCCCCCGACTCAGGTGGCCGGCATCACATCCCAATTGACGCTGCAAGGGCTACTGATTCAGTCGCACGCCTCCAACGGTATCATCCACGGGATCCTTCCCGAGCGGCACTCGACCCGCGACACGCTGCCTGTCTATTGGGATAAGCTGCGAGAACTGGTCGGAACGGTACACGGGAGTGCTTCGCTCACTGGGGGTCCGGAACAGCTCCGAGAAAACGCCGCTGTCCTGGGCAACCGGCGTGAAGACTGGGCAATGATGTCCGGCATTCGCAAAGCACTGGACCCGCACGAACTGCTGAACCCGGGGCGATTGCGGCTGCGGTCGTAGAGGACGCGTTCAGGATGCATACAGAGCGGTCAATGGCTCGCCGTGGTACACCGGATGGGGCCGCCCCTGGTCATCGTGCCAGACCGCTTCGGCAGGAATACCCAGGCGATCATAAATCGTAGCCGCCAGCATTTCCGGACTGACGGGATCGCGCGCGGGATAGGCCCCGATCTTGTCGGTGGCTCCGTAAACTTGTCCCCCGGCGATTCCGCCCCCGGCAATGAAGACGCTCTGTGCCCCGCCCCAGTGGTCTCGCCCCGGCAACTTGTAATGCTCAGGAAGGTGAGAAATCTTGGGGGTCCGACCAAACTCCCCGGCCATGATGATCAAGGTGTGGTCCAGTTCCCCAGTTTCGGACAGGTCGTCCAACAACGCGGAGACCGCACGGTCCGTCGGTGGGAACAAATAGTCTTTGAGGTTGGGAAACGCATTGCCGTGCGTGTCCCAGGCCTCGTTGTTTCCAAGGTTCACCTGCACTAAGCCTACCCCAGCTTTCACCAGCCGACGCGCCATCAGGCACGACCAGCCGAACGTGTTGCGACCGTACCGTTCCTGGATCGCGGGATCGGCTTGCGTCACATCGAACGCAGACTTCACTTTCTCATCCAGCAACAACGACACGGCTGACGCCTGGTGCTGGGAAAACGCACCGACACTGATGGCGTCATCCAGATTCCGTCGCTGCTCTTCCAGGGTTCGCAGCATCTCCAAGCGTCGATCCAGCCGCCTGGAGTGCAACTCTTCTGGCAGGCTCAAATTCGGAGCCATGAACGGGCGGTTGGGAGTCTTGTCGCCACCTCTGGCATGGTGAAATTCATACTCGGGGTAGGCTCCGTATGTCTCGGAGTTGAACGGACAGGCTTCAATAAACCAGGGATCGCGCCGGCGTCCCATCTCTCCGGCGAATTGTCCCGGAATGACGCGACCCGTCCGGTGGATGATGCGTTCCGGTAACACCACAGCGGGAGGTAAACCGTTCCGCGAGGCCAATTGGTCCCCGGCAATCGTAGCGATCGATGGCCAGTCCTGCGGCATGGGCTTATTGCCATTGAATGTCGGTGGGGCTGTGGAGCGCCCGGTCAGCATGATGAGATGCCCCAGCGAATGGTCATTCGACGGATGCGTAAACGACCGAATCAGCGACCATTGGTCGCTCCGCTGTGCCAGCTTAGGCAGATGCTCCACGATCTGGAAACCAGGCGTCCGAGTGCTGATCGGATTGAATTCGCCTCGGATCTGGTCCGGAGCATTGGGTTTCAAATCAAAACTGTCATGCTGCCCCAGGCCACCCGAAAGAAAGAGATAGATGACCGAATGAATCGGAGCGGCTGTGGACTCCGTACCAGCAGCTCGCAACTCGGCCAACTGCCCGGTCGAAAGCCCGAGCAGACCAACGGTCCCAGCCTGCATAGCCACGCGGCGAGACTGAGGAGGATGTCGCCAAATGTTCGACATGGGCCTTCCTCAACTCAATTCCGGGGAACCACTTCGGTGAGGACACATCAATCACCGATCATACCAATGTATCGTCCATCGGGTGGATCCGGCAATTGCGAACCAAGATTGTTGGACAAATCCCCAGAGCATAGACCGGACCAACCCAAGTGGGATGACTTCACACAGAAACGTCAAAACTGAGAAGTTGACCCAATTCTCGCTTCCAACCGATCAACCGATTGCTATCATTCCGATGTTGAGACTGAATCTCAAGTTCGACAGGGGCGACCCCCAACAGGGAACCCCAAACAGAGGCGACCTATGGTCACGGCCCTTCAACTCCCACTCGACTCCCTCGCTGAAGGCGAATACGCCCGCGTGGTGGATGTCTGTGGTTCCTGCGACTGCTCCCACCGCTTGTCGGAAATTGGCCTGCGGATTGGAGTTAACCTCCGAATGGTGAAGCAAGGCAACCCCTGCATCCTGGCCATTGGAGAGCAGCGTCTGTGCTTTCGGCCTCATGATGATTGTACCGTGATTGTGGAATTGAATTGAGATTGAGTCCCGCTGACCACTGAACAAATCGACCGCAGTGAATGTGTCCAGCCTCCCGTTCCATGACCAACGTGCCGGTGGCAGCGGGAGTATCGCCTTGACCCTCGACCAAATTCCCCGAGGCTCGGTCGCCCGGATCCTCGACGTGACCGGCGATGACTCCTTGGCGATTCGCCTGATGGAGATGGGTCTCATCGAGGGGGAGCAGATCGAGCTGATCGGGTCAGCTCCGCTAGGCGATCCGCTGGAGTTTTCGGTGCGAGGGTATCGGTTGTCGCTGCGAGCAGGCGAGGCGAAGCGCGTGATTGTGGAGGCGCTAGTGTAGGACGGCCTTTCCAGGCCGTCCCAACCGCCGCATCGACCCACAAGGCAGCCAATCACCGGGGACCGTTCCCCCCGGAATCGAACACAACACAGGACGGGCTGGAAAGCCCGTCCTACGGTGGGATATCACTCCTCCATGACTGCCCCGCGCGAACTGACCGTTGCACTGATCGGCAACCCGAACACCGGCAAGAGCACGCTGTTCACAGCGCTCTCGGGGATGCATACGCGGATCGCGAACTTTCCGGGGTGTACCGTCGAGAAGAAGCTCGGCATCTTCACCGACGAGGGCACCAAGATCACCCTCGTCGATCTGCCGGGGACGTATAGTCTCTCCCCGCGATCGCTCGACGAAATGGTCTCGGTGGATGTGCTGCTGGGGCGGCAGGCCGATGTCGGGAAGATCGATGCGGTCGTGTGCATCGTCGACGCCGCCAACATCGAGCGGAACCTGTACCTCTACACCCAGGTCCGCGAAATCGGTGTGCCGGTCGTGTTGTGCCTCAACATGTGGGACTTGGCCCAATCGCGGGGGATCAGCGTCGACCTTCCAGCCCTCTCGCAACGGCTTGGCGTCCCGGTCGTCGTCACCAGCGCCCACCGCAACCAGGGAATCACCGAACTCAAGGCGGCGATTCATCGCGTCGTCGGCACCCCCATCGACCCGCGCCGACCCGAGTTCCCCGCCGTCTTCGATCACGAAATCATCCAGCTCAGTCAGTGGATGCAGACCAAGTTCGGCTCTATCCCGCCGCTGTTTCTGATCGAGCGGATGCTGCTCGATGTCGGCGGGGAGAGCGAGAAAAAGCTCGCCCTGGCCCTCTCACCGGAGCTGCTCCCGGTCCTCGCGGCCTCGCGCGAGCGACTCGCCGAAAATGGCTGTCGTGTCCCGGCGATCGAGACCAAGGTCCGCTACCAGTGGATTCGCGAGCAGCTGACCGGCGTGGTCTCCCAATCAACCGCTCACAATCGAGTCACGACCTCGGACCGCATCGACAGATTCCTGACGCACAAGGTCACGGGGGTCATCGCCTTCGTGGCGGTGATGTTCCTGATCTTCCAGTCGATCTATACGTGGGCGGCTCCGTTCATGGACGCCATCGAAGCGGTCCAGGGCTGGGCCGCCGGTTGGGTCGAGTCGGTGCTGGGGCCGGGGACGCTGCGGAGTTTGATCGTCGATGGCGTAATTGGCGGCGTCGGGTCTGTCGTGGTGTTTGTGCCGCAGATCGCCTTACTCTTTCTGTTCATTGCGATCATGGAGGACTGCGGGTACATGGCCCGCGCGGCGTTCCTGATGGACCGGTTGATGACGAAGATCGGGCTGAGCGGGAAGTCGTTCGTGCCGCTGATGTCGTCGTTCGCCTGTGCCGTGCCTGGCGTGATGGCCGCCCGCGTGATCGAGAACCGCCAGGACCGCATGCTGACGATCCTGATCGCGCCGCTGATGAGTTGCTCGGCGCGGCTGCCGGTGTATCTGCTGATGATCGCAGCCTTCGTGCCACAGGTGTATGTCTGGAAGGTGATCCCACTGCAAGGCTTGGTGCTGTTCGCCATGTACAGTGTGGGGGCACTGGTCGCGATCCCGGTGGCGTGGATTCTCCGCAAGTTCGTCTTCAAAGGTGAGACCCCGCCATTCGTAATGGAGCTGCCGAGCTACAAATGGCCCTCGCCGAAGATCGTGCTGTCCCGCGTCTACGACCGCGTCAAGGCGTTCATCCTGCGGGCCGGGTCGCTGATCTTCTGCACCTCGGTCCTCGTGTGGGCGGCGGCGTACTTCCCCGAGGACCACTCGCCCGAGCGGCAACTCCAATCGCAGATCGCCCAACTCGAAGAGACCGCCGGTGAGTCTCCGACGAAGGCCCAGCAAATCGAACTCAACAGCCTCCGCGAACAGGCCCACCTTGTCAGCGGCCAACTCCTGGCCGACAGCTACCTTGGTCGCTCGGGTCGGATGATCGAGCCAATCGTCAAGCCGCTGGGCTGGGACTGGCGGATCGGCGTGTCGGTGATCGCTTCATTCCCCGCGAGAGAGGTGGTCCTGGCCACGCTCGGCACGATCTTCAGCCTCGGCAGCGAGGTCGCCGATGACAGTGAGGAGAACAAAACCCGGTTCGTCTCCACGCTCCAAAAGGCCACCTGGCCCGATGGCCGCCCGCTGTTCACGCTCCCCGTGGCCGTCTCGATCATGGTCTTCTTCGCCCTCTGCGCCCAATGCGCTGCGACCCTGATGATCATCCGCCGCGAGACCAACAGCTGGCGCTGGCCGATCGTGACCTTCGTCTACATGACCGTACTGGCCTACATCGCAGCATTGGTCGTCTATCAGGTCGGCAGCCGTTGGGGATGATTCGGCACCGACCTTGCTGAACTGTCCGCTCACGTGTTCCCAGACAATGTCATGTGCTGACATCTCGCGTGGACTCCTCTCCATACCACGGAACAATCAATCTGACGCCGAACGTTCGCCAGAAGGTCTCCTTCTGCCCCGCGTCTTGGTGAATGCAGTAACGATGATCTACGGTCTTTACGGTTAGGTCCCGCTGCGTTCGTAGGCCAGCGCCCCCCCACTGAATAGGGCCCATGTCGCGATCCAAGCGGCGAGAGCGATGAGCCATTGTCGCTGTCGTTGTTGGTGGGCTCGATCCAGATATGTCTCTGCTAAGCCTTGGCTCATATCATCGAAATCCAGCCCTGCCGATGTGGAGACTTGGTCCACGCCGCAGGAGAAGACGCGAACGATTTGGAAGTCAGCCCCCTTGAACACGGCTCTGTAGGGGGTTCCCCAGGTATCGATGTTCTCAAGTTCGACCACGGTCGTCAGTTCATCGAGTCGCTGGACTGTCTGTCGCCCCCTGACGCGATCCAGCGGTGACTGCTCCTGTAATTCCAACGTCAATTGGCGACAGACATGCCGGTCCTGGCAATACCGAGCTTCGGTTCGGTCCTGTTCCAGATTCGGTGCGAGAAACAGGGCGGAGGGCACAAATGTCCCGATGCCGATGACGATCACCGTTGCGAATGTCCGAAACGCCGCATTCGGATGGCGATTCTGCATCACGCGAGGAGTGGGTGATTCGGCTTTTGACATCGCGCCCCTCACTGGACTATGGAATGACTTGGCAAAGCCGACTGATCACTCTCGGATCGTAAGACCGAGTACGAACCGATTCCACAGTATGGTAACTTAATCGCCCGGGACTCTCCTATCGATTGGAATTGGGAGTCCCTGGTGCCGAGGATCGACATGAGACGTTTTTCAGTGTGGATGACGGGGTTATTCATGGCCCTCACTGCAAGCGGCATCGCTCAAGACGCCCCAGCGACACCGGCCTTTCCAAAACCGTTCGACACTGAACCGGCGTCCTCCGGCTTGCCGCTCTCCCCCGAGGACGCGGCCAAGGGCTTCCAAGTCCCGCCCGGGTTCAAGGTCTCGGTCTTCGCAGCTGAGCCGGATGTCCGCAACCCGATTGCGATGACGTGGGACGGGCGGGGGCGATTGTGGGTGGCGGAGAACTATACATATGCGGATCGATCGAAGGTGTACGACTTCAGCCTGCGCGACCGCGTGCTAATCTTTGAGGACAAGGACAACGACGGGAAGTTCGACGAACGCAAGGTGTTCACCGATGACGTGCAGCTGTTGACCAGTGTTGAGGTCGGTCGCAGCGGAGTGTGGCTGATGACGCCGCCGCAGTTGATCTTCATCCCCGACAAGGACCGCGATGACAAACCCGACAGCGAGCCGGTCGTAATGCTCGATGGGTTTACGCCGTCGCGCGACAACTACCACACGTTTGCAAATGGGATTAAGTGGGGGCCGGACGGGTGGCTGTATGGCCGCTGCGGGGCCAGCAGTCCAGGGCGGATCGGCGTGCCGGGGGCGACAGAGGCTCAGCGGGTGCCGCTCAACGGCGGCATCTGGCGGTTCCATCCGGAGCGAAAAGTTTTTGAAGTCTTATGCCACGGCACCACCAACCCGTGGGGCCTCGACTGGGATGCACTCGGCCAAGCGTTCTTCGTGAACACCGTCAACGGACACCTGTGGCAGGTGATTCCCGGCGCTCACTACAAACGCCCGCACAGTGAAGACCCGAACCCGTACGTCTACGAGATGATCGACACGCACGCCGATCACTACCACTGGGACACCGGCAAAGACTGGACCGATTCGCGGAATCCGGTCGGGGAGCATGACCGCCTGGGCGGGGGGCATGCCCATAGCGGGTGTTTGATCTACCAGGGAGGGAGCTTGCCTCTCGCCTCTGAAGATATGAACATCCATGGGCTGCTGTTGACGCTCAACCTGCATGGCCGGCGTGTCAACGTTGATGCGATTCGCACGCAAGGTGCTGCTAACATCGGCAACCATGTCGGTGACATTCTCAAATCGGCTGACCCCTGGTTTCGGGGAATCGATCTTACTTCTGGCCCCGATGGGAGTCTGTTCATCCTGGATTGGAGCGATACCGGTGAGTGCCACGATACCACGGGTGTCCATCGCTCTTCGGGGCGAATCTTCAAGGTGACATACGGGCCCCCTCCGGCACTGCCTCCCTTCGATCTTCACCAACAGTCGAATCAAGAACTCGTCGCCCTCCATAGTCGTAAAAACCAGAATGGACAGACGAACAACTGGTACACACGACAGGCCCGACAAGAACTCATCACCCGCAAAGAAGCGATCCATCAAAATGCAAATGAGATGGCACAACTCCGGTCACTGCCCACCGGATACGACAGATCATTGGAGTATTTCCAAACGCTACATGGCCTGGACTTGATCGACAGTGCTTCGCAGAAAAAAGGGCTCGTTGCGAAAAATGCCTGGCATCGCGCCGTGGCGATACATCAGTTGGTGGACCGGTCGCCACTCGATACGATTCTGGGGCTGCCTCATCCCCAGGCGGCCTCGCCGGGAGAGTCCGCGATCCAAGCGCTCCTTCAGATGGCCCAAAGCGACAGCTCCGGTCCCGTGCGACTGGCCCTCGCCTCTGCCCTCCAGCGTATCCCGGTGAATCGCCGTCTCGAATTGGCTCGCTGGCTCGTCCAGAACGGGGCAGATGCGAACGACCATAATCTACCGCTCATGGTCTGGTATGGCATCATGCCGGTCGCGGAGACCGACCCGCGCGGGCTGGCACGATTCCTAGTCAACTGTCAGTTCCCGATGACACGAAGACTGATTGCACGGCGGCTGGCGGAGATGATCGACAAGACACCACTGGCAATCGAATCTGTGCTGGCTGAACTGTCCCAAATCGAGTCGATGGAAGCTCGCGACCGAATTCTCCCTGATGTGCTGCAAGGGATGGACGAAGCCTTCGTCGGGCGGCATAAGCTCAAGGCTCCGGCGAACTGGACGGCGATCGAGTCGCTCGCTGCCCTCTCCTCGAACCTGGTGATCACCGAGCGGGTGAGCCATCTCAATCTCCTGTTCGGCGATGGCCGCGCCCTCGACGAAGTGAAACGTATCGTGCGCGATGGCAAGGCCAGCCTCGCCCATCGCAAGGCCGCGCTCACCACGCTGATCGCCCTCAAGCCGGATGACCTGCGAGCCATCTGCGAAGAGTCCCTCAACGTGCGGTCGCTCAACACGATCGCCGTCGGCGGGCTCACCGGCATCGACGACCCGGCCCTCGCTCAGCGTCTCGCCAAGAGCTATCGCAGCTTCTACCCCGCCGAACGTCCGGCCCTCATCGACGCCCTCGCCTCGCGCCCCAGCTTTGCGAACGCACTACTCAAGGAGTTGAAGGACGGCAAGATCCCCCGCACTGACCTCACTCCTGTTCACGCTCGCCAAATCCGCAGCTTCGAGAATTCGGACCTGTCGAAGCAGTTGACTGAGGTGTGGGGTGAGCTGCGCGACTCACCAGTAGAGAAGCTCGTATTGATGCAGTCGCTCAAACAACAGTTGACCCCCGAGGTGTTGGCCCAGGCCGACAAGAGCCAAGGCCGGGTGCTGTACCAGAAGACGTGTGCGAACTGCCACCGGCTCTACGGCTACGGCGAAACGATCGGCCCCGACCTGACCGGAGCCGGGCGGGCGAGTCTCGATTACCTGCTGCTCAACATGGTCGACCCGAGTGCCACCGTGGGAGCCGAGTACCGCCTGTCGATCGTCGTCCTTAAGGATGGTCGCGTACTCAATGGCATCGTCGCCAGTCGCAATGACAAGACTCTGACGCTGCAAACCGCCAAGGAACGCATGACGATTGAGTTGGGCGAGATCGAGGAAGTCAAACCTTCGACCGTCTCGCTGATGCCCGATGGGCAGTTGCAAACGCTGACCGCCGAACAGGTCCGCGACCTCGTGGGATACCTCATGCACCCGGTGCAAGCGCCACTTCCGGCGGAGTTCTTGAACCGCGGCAACAATTGACATCGTGGCTCAAGGACCAGACATCCCAGTTGAGCGATTTACCGCTTGTCCGCGACCTCGGCGTAGTATTTAGCAGCGCTGCCCGAGGCTCCATAGACTCCATACTGGTATCCGTACCCTCCGTGCTTGGTTGGGTCGATACCGTTCGCCACCACTCCAAGGACATTCGCTCCCAGGGTCCGGAGAGATTCCGTGGCACGAATGGCGGCCATGCGTGTCCGTCCGTTCATCCGCACCACCAGCAGGACACCATCCACGAATCGAGAGAGTGTGGCTGAATCAGTGACCGCCAACACGGGGGGGGAGTCAATCACGATCCATTCGAACTTGTCCCGAAGCATACCGAGTAGATGCTCAAAGCGAGGCGACATCAGCCGCTCACCAGGGTCGTTCGGGCAGATCCCGGAGGTCAACACATGCAGCGTTCCGCCTTCAAAGACGACTGACTTGATGATGTCGTCCAAGTGATGTTCGGTATCGTCCAGCAGGTCGGAAAGCCCCCCTTCACGCTTCAATCCAAACAGACGATTCAGCGTGGGCCGCCGCATGTCGGCATCGATCAGCAACACGGATTTTCCCGTCTGTGCCAGTGCGACGGCGAGATTGCTGGACATGGTGGACTTCCCATCGCCAGGTTCCGGGCTGGTGACCAGAATCACTTTATTCCCATCTCCACGAGTGGCTGCCATGAGGTATGTCCGCACGCCGCGAAACGCTTCCGCCGACTGAGACCGAGGGCGATGGATGGTGACGATGGCCGGTTCGATATCACTGTCTTTGACCTTGCGGTTCAATTGAAACTGCGGACTGATTCCCACGAGCGGCAGGCGCAATACCTGGCTGATCTCATCCGGACTGCGGAAGCTTTTGTCAGCAGATTCGACGAGGAATCCCAGCATCAGTCCCACCAAAGCCCCCAACACCGAACCCATGGTGATAATCTTTTGGAAGTTGGGCTCAAACTGGACTCCGCGGTTGGCAGAGTTCAACACCTGAGCACTGTACTGGCCTCCTTTGGTGGCCAGATCGACATCTTTGAGGCGGTCGAGAATCGTATTGAACGCATGCTGACTGCGGTCAATCTCATTCTGGAGCCGACGGTCATTGATTTGCAGGTCGGCTTGTTTTTTGGAGGACTCAGCCTCGCGTTCAAACAAGGCGTTTAGCTGTTTCAACTGTTCCTCACTGGCTTGCCGTTGTTGCTGCAAGGATTCGATGTAGATGGTCAGGAAGTCTTTCTTCTTGGCATTCTCGGTAACGATTGTGCCTTCGCTATTGGCCTGCTGGCGGAGGAAATCTTCGGTCAGGGCAATGCGTTTCTCGATGAGTTTGACTCGGGGATGGTCGGGTCCGACATCCTCCAATGCAACGGCCTTGTCCATCAATAAGGGAAAGAGTTCTTTGGCGGCCAACATGGCCGGGCTGCTGGCATCACTCTGGTTCTCGTCTTTGTTCTGGGCGTTGAAATGTTCGACCATCAAGAGTATGGCTTCACGACTGCTATCGCTATCGATGGCCTTTTGGATCGAGTCCAGTTGCGCCTGAAGTTCCGTTTGCGAGATGATACTCTTGGAGCGCTGAGCTTCGATTTCCGCCATACGGGTCTGATGGACGCTGGTGACCTTGTCCCCGTCGTAAATCAACGAGTTGCTTTTGCGAAACGTGCTGTAGGCGTCTTGGCTCTCTTTCAGAGTTTTACCCCATTCTTCTTTCGCATCCGTCAGGAGTTTCTCCGTGACGGCTCCCACATCTTGGTACGCGACCTTGAGTTTCATGTCGTAACTAGCGACGACCGCGTTGACGACCTTTGCGCAATCGTCGGGATCGGACCCTCGGAAAGAAATTTCGAGCACTTCTCCTTGCATCGTGGTTCGATTGACGGTGAGGTCCGCCAGGATTGTCTGGACCAAGTTCGACGAGCCGCTCAAACTGTGTAGTTCCTTTAGCTTTCCCTGGACGATGGCTGGTCCGACGATATCCTCACTGCGAATCATCCGCGCATCATTTTCCAACGGATCCCGCTGGCCAGTGGGGTCAAACCCATTCACCGATGAAACCGGCAGGTTCGCTTGCTGCTTGATCACCAGCACTTCGGAGGAGGATTTGTAGCGAACCGGCTGCTGCAAATAGTAGTAGTATGCGGCTGCGGCACCGAGCGTGCCGAAAAAGACAGCCAGCCAAGACCGCCTCCACAGAAACCCAAGAAAATCGAATCCCGCTTCTTCAGGTTCCGCAGTCGGGCCGGTCTGCCGTACGAACTCCGACATGATTTGATCCTTTTGCTAGCGACCGCCGTCGAATGAGGACCAGACCTCCCCCGACCAGGGTCGAAACCACACACCACAGCCAGCCATCACCGTGATATGTGACGTAGAACGCGAACTTCAGCCACTCAGACAGGACGGCCCGCCGCCCCTTGCGGCTGACCCACCACATTCTGTCATCATATCCGTTCGGTGCGGAGTAGAACCGCAACCGAGCCTGATGCTCTGGCAGAACATGCCGAAAAGTCCACCTCGCCCGTCGAGAATGGTACGCGCTCGTCACAATGATAACGTCGGTTGCCCCAGACTGCTCAAAGTAGCGGTTTAGGGCCGTTGCGTCTCCGATTGTACTATCACTGGACCCGATAAGGGTCATAATTTTTTCTCCAGGGATCCCACGTCGCAAAAGAATCTGACGAGTTGTCTCTGCCGTGGATAACTCCATACCGCCCAGAACGCCTGGATTGTTCCGTGTTTCAGGAATCAAGGCCAGATCCGCGTATCCAGCCCGCATCAGTCCCGCAGCGACAAAGGGACGAGTCTCTTCGCTTCCTGGCAGAATCAACACGATCGGGGCATGGCGGAGCGGGTCGCTCACGTTCAATGCCAGTCCAATTGTGGGCAGCCAGTCGTCACGAACAATCCAAATCGTACTCAGCAGCAGTCCCAGACTGGCACTGACAACGAGCACGCGGCGTCCCCGCCGCTTTACCGGGACTGGGGGGATCTGTGCTGAAATGTCTGTAATTCCCACGCATTGGGATCCCAGGAGGCAGGCTCAAAGCCGGATGTGGGTCCACAACAGAGATTGGCCATGATTTCCAAGCTCGAATCATAAGCATCCTTCCAACCACGACGGCAGAGCCACCAGCGGGATGCTGTAAACTCATCGCAAGGGAGTGATACGAATCGCAGATGGTCGCTCAATGGGGTTGGGAGAACCGCGTCAGCAATCTGTCGGAGATACCTCGATTCGAGTGCATCGCATTGGACGACGACCTGTTGAACACCCAGACGCTCGCTGGTTTGTCCAATCTCTTGAAGCAAACGAGGGAGATCCTGTTCGGATGCATCCACGGGGAGAACCCGGATTTGCGAATCATGGAGGCCAGACTGGCGTAATTGTCGCAAACTGGTATCGGCGAAATGTTCTTGAACGGCATACTGCACCAGGATGTTGTCCTGGGCGCGTACGACCCACACCTCGCGGACGCGCCCCTGCGACAGCCAGAGCAAGGCGTGCTGGTTCTGCTCTTGACCTCTGAGTGTCACGACACAATCCGCTGGACCGATCCACGGCAAACGATCCGTCGACAGCCAGATTCCGTACCCCGTTGCCAGCACCATGCCGAGGCACGTCAAGGCACAGACAC
>JANOKO010000205.1:0-1546 GCA_031419335.1 Planctomycetota bacterium | reverse complement strand
TCCATGTCGAGCCGCAAGAACGTGGACTCGCGGTCCGCTTTCGCGTCGACGGCATGCTCCGCATTCAGCCCCTGCCGCCGGAGATCAACCAGTTCGCGAACGCCATCGTCACGCGGCTCAAGATCATGGCTCGCCTGAACATCGCCGAGAAGCGGTTGCCACAGGATGGTCGCATCAATATTCGCGTCCAGGGGCGCGAGGTCGACGTGCGCATGTCGATCATCCCTATGCTCCACGGCGAAGGGATCGTGCTACGACTCCTCGACAAACAGCGGATGGTCTTCAACCTCAAGGGCATCGGCATGCCCGACGATGTCTACGATCAATTCCACGAGCTGATTCAGTTACCTCACGGGATTGTCCTTGTCACGGGCCCCACGGGGAGCGGTAAAACAACCACTCTCTATAGCGGTCTGGCCGAGATCGCCAGCCCGGAGGTCAAGATCATCACGGTCGAAGACCCCGTCGAATACAACATCCCCGGTATCAGCCAGATCCAGGTCCACACCAAAATCGGCCTCACCTTCGCAGCCGGACTGCGTTCGATCCTGCGTCACGACCCGGACATCGTGCTGATCGGAGAAATCCGTGATGGCGAAACGGCGACGAGTGCGATTCAAGCCTCGCTGACTGGACACTTGGTGTTCAGCACGCTGCATACCAACGATGCCCCGAGCTCATTCACGCGACTGGTCGACATGGGCGTCGAGCCGTACCTCGTGGCGAGTACGCTGGAAGGCATCCTGGCCCAACGGCTGATCCGCCGGCTGTGCAAGGCGTGCAAGCTGGCGCACATACCTGAACCCCGTGACCTCCCAGAAGACTTCCCGGAAGCGGCTGGGCGGACGATCTATAAACCGGTTGGCTGTCGACAATGCCGCGATACCGGGTACAGCGGTCGTGCCGGGGTCTACGAGTTGCTCGTGACCGACAAGGAAATCCGTCGGCTCTGTACTGCCGGGGCCAGTTCGGGAACCATTCGCGAACACGCTTTGAAAGCCGGAATGCAAACGCTTCGCCAATCCGGGTATCAGCGTGTCCTGCGTGGGGAGACGACGCTGGAAGAGGTCCAGCGCATCACGCGCGGGGATCTCGGCTGATTCTTTTTCGTACGTTTCCCTCGATCTGAACTCGGCCGTCGGTTCCAATCGTCCGTCGGTTGTAGCTGATCGTCATGGAATTCGTGCTCAGGCACCATCTGTGGTATCGCCAGCGGTAATCCGTCCGATTTTGAGTCATCGAACCCAATAACCTGAACAGGTCATAGTTCTCGTGTTCACCGAATGGTACGATTTCGCCATTGAGTGATTACCACCTGTAACGCCACCTTTCACTCTGCCATGTTTGGGTCGACAAGAGCCTCACAAACCGTGTTGAGTCTTTCGGTGTCCCATGTCCGAGATGCTTGATTTTCTGAATGCCGCAAGCTGCGCACTGGTCGTCACGGACGAGCGGCAGACAATTCTAGCGGGCAACGAGCGAGCGAACCTTCTGTTCGGGATTGACCGTGATCAGTGGGTGGGGCGCGAGTTCAGAGAATTCGTGC
>JANOKO010000204.1:0-3294 GCA_031419335.1 Planctomycetota bacterium | reverse complement strand
GCCCCTCAATGCAAAGAACGCGACAGGGATCTGTCGCGTTCTCGGTGTCGCGGAAACAGAGACTTGGCAATTACTCGGCTTTCGGCTCAGCGGGCTTCTCGTCGGCAGGCTTGTCACCTTCCGGCTTCTGGTCGTCTTCTGGCTTGCCCTCTTCCGGCTTGGGCGGGAGCATCTTCTTCAGGTCTTCGATCTGTTTCTGCTGCTCTTCATCCTTCTTCTTCTGGTCGACGAGTTCGGCTTCAACCTTGGTCAGAGAGGCTTGAGCCGTCTTCAGCTCTTCGGCGGCCTTGGAAGCAGCCTTGGTGGCTTCTTCCGCAGCAGCGACAGCCTTGGCCTTGTCGGCGTCGGACACCTTCTTGGCCTCTTCGGCGGCCTTCTGAGCGGTTACGGCTGCGACCTTGGCTTCATCAGCAGCCTTCTTTTCGCTGTTCGCCTTCTCGGCAGCGGACTTCGATTCCTTGGCAGCCTGAGCCTGCTTGGCGGCGTTCTCGTCGGCGGCCTTCTTGGCGGCGACATTCTCAGCGGAGACTTTCATGGCGGCATCACGTTCGGCGACTGCCTTGTCGGTCGCGGCCTTGGCGTCGGCCAATTGCTTTTCCATGTCCGCGATGCGCGCCTCGGCAGCGGTCAGCTTCGTGGTCGTCTCAGCGAGTGCCGCTTCCGCAACATTGGCTTGCTCGGCACGCTCGAGGGCTTGCGAGTACGACAGCATGCGCCCATAGCTGCTGCCGCACGGGTTATAGCTCACACATGTGTTCGGAGCGCATGGAATCGTGGGGGCACAACAAGCCCGGCGTCCTCCGGCGAGCAGGTCACCGGTCCATAATGAGGCAGCTGCCGAAGCAGCCAGCAGAATTTTGTTCCAGTGCATGGTCATTCTCTCCGCGATCATCTGGTAGTGAAAGGCCGACTGCCGTCGGGACTCTGGGGTACTCTGCGAAGTGGCTGGCAGAGCGATTGGGGATCCACTCTATTTATCATGACCCCACCATACCGCTGATACAACCCATATTCGCTAATCCGCAAAGTCTCTCAAATCCTGTAATGCTCTGATAGCTGCGAAGCAAAAAGTCAACGTGACCGGCAAATTCCGCATGTGCAGACTCATCCGTTCGACGGGAACAAGGCCGATGCGAGAATTGCCACCATCGTCAACCCCGCCACCAGTTTTCCGACAGTGCCGAGTAACCGGGTGACAAGGGAGGTGTGTATGCTGAGCCGGCTCCATCCCACGCGCTCACTGTACAGCACCTCGCCGAAATAGGCCCCACCTGCGACTCCCGCTAGAGTTCCGATCAGAAGCGACAACGAGTTGCCCACGATCGGAATCGGCAGAGTTAGCACCGAACCAATCAAGGCCCCGCTAATCCCACCGATCATGGCGATGACCAGGCTGCGGCGATGGACCCCTCCCGCATGTCCCGCGGATCGACCAGCGAGGTATTCGACCAGTTCCCCAATCACTGCCACCCCGGCCAGCACTGCCACGGTGGTCCACGTCAGCCCCAATTGGTCGTTCTTCTGCGGGAGGAAATAAGCCGAGACCGCCGACAATCCCACCACGACCCAGTTCCCAGGGAAGCGGTAGAACGATCCAATCCACGCCGCCACGCTGACTACAATCAGCCCAATGCCACCTGCGTAGTACACCCAGTCAGGTTGTGGCATTGCTGTAAGTCCGCAGGAGGCACGTGCCAGGGAATCTTCAGTGATGACCCCACGGGGATCGTACCACGAGCAACGGGGGATCGGACACGATGGATCATGGGACTCTTGCCGAATTGTCATGTGAGCCTCTGAACAACCCCTATAGCTGTGTGCAGCACGGCCTTAACAGCCCGTTGAAAACGTCTGTGGCACAGGCTTCTAGCCCGTGATTCTCTGAGTCTCTCGCATGGGCAGGATGCCCATGCCACGTATTTCAACGGGCTACCAGCATCGCTTTGGATGTCTGGAAGACGCAGGAACAAGAGGGATCAGGAGAGCGAACGTCTCCTCCGTGATCGTCTTCTTGCTCCACAACCCAGACGCGCAAAGCAACGTCTGGGTCACCCCGCCCGATGCCCGATGTGCCGTCTTTTCGACAGCCTCTGGTATTGCTGGCACATTGGTCGCTCCAGCGGCACTGAAAAGTATGACTGCTCGCGCCTTTTGCAGACTGCGCCGTTAGCTCTAGAATCTCCCCACAGCATCGCACCTTTCCGCGTAGACATTTTTAGCCAGAGATCTTTCCGTTCTGCAGTGACGAACACATGACTGAATATGATCCGATCGAACGTCCTTCGGGGACAGCCCGACTCCGCCCTCCGATTCGCCGCTGGATCGAAGTGGGTGTGATGATTGGGGTGCCAACACTTTTGGTGCTACTCCTACTTCCAGCAGTGCAACAGGCCCGTGAAGCGGCCCGGCGGTCGACGTGCAAGAATAATCTGAAGCAGATTGGGCTGGCTTTGCACAACTACCATGACACGTTTGGTCTTTTGCCACCTGGAGCTACGATTGCCTCGGACGGGACTGCCCACCACGGATGGACCACTCGAATTCTGCCCTACCTGGAGGCCAGTCCGATCTACAACTGTCTCGATTTGAACCTACCGTGGAACGACTCGAAAAACGCTCCCTTTCTCCGGTGCCCCTATTCGGTCTACCTCGCTCAATATAATACGCAGAACTGGACCACGGATGGCTGGCCGTTGATTCACTTCATGGCGAATCCCGACCTGTTCTCTCGCAACAGTTCCGTTTCCATGAAAGAGATCCAAGAGACATCGGCACTCTGGTGCATGGGCGAGATTGCCGACGGCTTCGCTCCGTGGGCTTACCCATTCAACTGGCGCAGCATGGGAGACAGCATGGACTCCGGAACTCAAGGATTCGGTCGAGGGAAATCCGGCGGGGGCCACATCCTGATGCTCGACGGGTCGGTGCGCTGGATGGACACCGAGCAGGATCGAGAGTTCTTCCCAGCTGCTCAAGCCCGATCCACGGCACTTCGTCTGAAGCGAGGCACTCCCCATGCTGAGCAGATCGCCAAGCCGGACATTCGATTCGAGACGACAAGCGTCGCCCCGAAGAACCCCAATCCGGAGTCCCCGGAGTGGGTGAAGAAGTCCCCACGCAGGAATTGACTCCCGCTCGCCGGACTTATCCCCCGCCGGACGAATACTTCAACACACCTCCGACAATCGTTGAGTGAACCTTCCCCTTCGCAGCCCGACCATGAAACGGCGTATTCTGGCCCAGCGAACGAAACTGGGTCGTGTCGATGCGGTAGGTCGCCGTCGGGTCGATCAG
>JANOKO010000203.1:0-2568 GCA_031419335.1 Planctomycetota bacterium | reverse complement strand
CTCCATCAGTTCGTCGCGGCGCTCCGCTTTGACCTCTTCGGGGAGGTGGCCGTCGAGCTTGGTCGCGGGGGTGCCGGGTTCGAGGGAGTACGTGAAGACCCCCATGCGTTCGAAGTGCATCTCCTCGACGAACTCCTTGAGCTGGGTGTGCTCAGCCTGCGTCTCGCCGGGGAACCCGCTGATGAAGGTGGTCCGCATCACCAGATTCGGGATGCGTTCGCGGAGTTTGCTGACCAGCGTGACGATCTTGTCGCGATTCACGCGACGCTGCATCCGGCGGAGGACTTGATCGCTAACGTGCTGAAGCGGCATATCGAGGTACGGCAGGATGTGCTGGGCCCCGGCGATCGTGTCGATCAGCTCATCCGTAAAGTTGACCGGGTAGAGGTACAT
The DNA here is from genome assembly GCA_031419335.1 of Planctomycetota bacterium. Taxonomy (GTDB): domain Bacteria; phylum Planctomycetota; class Planctomycetia; order Planctomycetales; family Planctomycetaceae; genus TH-plancto1. The sequence goes on along the minus strand of JANOKO010000203.1, from coordinate 2,175 downwards.
CAGCCGAATCCACTTCAGGCCGTCGAGTTGGTCGAGTTCCTTGAGCAGGTCGGCCAGCCGGACTTTGCCGTAGTAATCCATGCCGTAGTAAGTGGTGTCCTGGGCGACCAGAATCAGTTCCTTGACCCCGTCGCCGATCAGCTCGCGGGCCTCGGCCAGGACCATCTCGATCGGCTTGGTGACGTGCTTGCCCCGCATCGACGGGATCGAGCAGAACGTACAGGTCCGGTCGCACCCCTCGGATATCTTGAGATACCCATAATGCTTCGGCGTGATCCGCAGCCGCTCCTGGTCGTTCATGGCCCGGATCGGGGCCGGGCGGAAGAGTTCGCGTTGCTCGCGCATCCCGGCGATCAGACGGTCGGCGACCGACACGATCTCATCGCGACCAAAGACGCCGACCACATGATCGATCTCGGGCATCTCCTCGAGCAAAGCGGCCCCGCCGACCCGCTCGGGGAGGCACCCGGCGACGATCACGCCGCGAGTTTTGCCCTGGGCCTTCAGTTCGAGCATCTCGCGGATGACGGCCTTCGATTCCTGTCGCGACTGCTCGATGAACCCGCAGGTATTGACGATCACGAAGTCGGCTTCCTCCGGCTTCATGACCAGCGTGTACCCGTCCAGAGCCAACTGCCCGAGCATCTTCTCGCTGTCGACGAGGTTCTTGGGGCAACCCAGGCTGATGAAGCAATACGACCCCTTGGGCCGACCGGTCATGTCGATCGACGGGGTGTCGCTCAGAATTGGCAGGCTAAAGCTCACGGAACAATCTCGGGAGGGCAGTGGATGGCGGTGGGAGAGTATACCCGGAACCGGGAGGGACTGTTAGAAGGGCGGCGAGTGTCCAGCGTCACGGCCGAGGGTCTCCCCCAGTCCCGATCAAACCGGCACCCCGCCCAACACCTGAACGCCCCCACGCCCCGGCGACGTAGAGAATCGCCACGGGAACCAGTTGCATCAGATACCGGTGGCTCGATCCACCCAAGTGCTCTTCGAGTTCCGCAGGGGCCAGCATTCCTGCCACGACAAAGGCAGCCAGGGCTCCCAAGAGATTGAGCAGCAGAAACAGCTGTGGTCCCGCGAAAATCCGCCGGGGAGCTGTCACGATGGCCAGCAAGAGCATCCACCACGGCAGGCCCCAAGTCTGCCACTCCCCGAACATGCGGTGCCCGAGATGCGGGATTGACCAGCGCAGTGTCGACACTCGTTCGATCAATCGACCGGCGTCCAGGCGTTCAAAATAGTGCATTTCGGTCGTCGAGGGGAGAGTCCGCCGGTGGAGTAGCCAGGGAGTCAGCAGAACCGCCGTTGTCAGGGCGAACCCGAACATCATGACGAGGTTTCGACCCAAGCTGCGGAGCCTCCCCTCCCCCGCACATCCGCTCCCCAAAGAATTACCGCCAAGAAACAAGGAGACTCCCCAGGACAGAAGATGGACCAGCAGGTACGCCAGGCCCTCGTCCTTGATGAACACTCCACTGGAAACGATGGCTGCGGCCAGGAATAGACCCCGGCGGCGTGACCCTCCGGGTGACTCCAGAAACCCATCCCACAAGAGCAACACCGCAACTCCGTGAAAGCATGCCATGGGGGCGTCGGCTTGAGCGGAGAGAAACCCGTATTCGTCGGGCATCAAGACCGGCACCGCCGCCAGGACCGTCGCCATCAGCCAGCCCTCATCGGGTGAGAACCTTCGAGAGAGAACGCCAGCAAAACTGAGGACCAACCCGGCATACATCCCTGGGAACCAGACCTTGCTCCAGCGGTCGTCTGCCGAGCCGCTGAGGGCGTAAACGTGACGCTCGAGCAGAGGGATCAGGAGTGGATAGCGGGGGTGATATTGCGCAAAGTCTGGGTGCAACAGCTCGGGAGCGTTGATTGATCCTGTTTCGAAGAGGACTCTCCCCTTGATCGCGAAGATAGCCCGTTCATCCCAGAATCGTTGCGGCGTGAGCAGGGCCTGAACAAAGGAGGCTGCGATCATCAGACCCAGGATGGTCTGACACATCCGAGCCAATGCGTTCTCGGAAGGCCGGGGTGCCGTGGTCAATTTCGGTTGTGATCGACGCCGCGAATTCAACATGGCCACCAGCCCCAGGACTGATCCCAGAGCGGCCTGCCCCCATGAGAACCGGGCATCGAGTGGTCGCCCCAGTTCTGACCACACGAATG
>JANOKO010000202.1:0-3939 GCA_031419335.1 Planctomycetota bacterium | reverse complement strand
CGCAAGATCGGCTGGAAGGACGCCAGTTCGTTACGTTTGGGGTCGCGGCCCAAGGCAGCCCGACAGAGGCTCTTGATCCGATCCTGGTCATCGCCACCCATCCGCATGATCTCATGCAGCACGGTTCCGGGGGAGTTGCTGATCGCGTTCCGGACCAAGTCGCCGTTCATCATCATCAGCGACTGCGAGAACGTGCCGTCAAACGTGGAGGCATCCCCGTTCTCCTCGTTCTCCATCACTGAGTAGAACTGGGCCAGCCACTCTTTGCGATGCTCTTCTGCCTGTTCCCAGTAGGTCGCCCCAGCCCGATCCGCAGCTGTGGCGACAAGCAGTGAATCGAACATCTGCTCGGCAGAGAGCGGCTTTAAGTACATGCGGCTGAACAGGGGCAGATCACCATCGACTGGAAGATCCGCTCGATTGCCCGGCACTTGGGCACTGGAGAGATGATACGCCCGAGTCGAGACAATCCAGCGATTGAGGCGGTTGGTATCAAAGTTCGTTGCCACGACGGCATTGGTGAGCGCGTCGAGCAATTCGGGGTTCGCACAGGGTGAATGTGGCCCCATATCGTCGATCGGGTTGACCAGCCCCTGGCCGAAAAAGTGCGCCCACGTGCGGTTGACCAGAGCTGCGGCGAGTTCGTGCTGCCCCTCATGAGTGAGCAGCTTGGCCAGTTCCTGACGCCGCTTGACTGTGGGGTCGGGATCGACTTCCTTCCCTTCGAACTTGGGGTAAGCGACCCGCATCACGCCCTTGAGGTCATCGTAGTACGTGGGGCCCCCGACCTCGCGATCCACCAGCGATCGGCTGGTGACTTCGGTTTGCCCGGTGGTCGGGTTGTATCGCATGTGTTCGACGATGTCAGCTTGCTGAAAGAAGCTGTTGAGTTCCCAGAACTCGGCCATCGAGCCGCCGTGCTTAGAGTCCGGGTGCTTATGGCACTGCGTACACTGGACCTGCTGGCAGAGGAAAATGCGAGCAGTGACAGCCGTGGCGGGAACCGCCTCGTTGTTGAGGTGCGCGAGTAAGAAGTTCGCCTCTCCAACTTCGTTCCCATCCCCCTCAGCAGCCACGAGCCGGGCGACGGTCTCGGTCCAAGGGCGGTTCTGACGGAATTGCTCACGCAGGAATTTCGCCAGCAATTCGCGATTGATGGGACGATCAGAGGACCGACCGACGAGCAAATTCGTCCAAATGGTTGTCAGGTTTCTTGCATAATCAGGCTTCTGGATCAATGTTTCGACGAGCAGTTGCCGTTTGTTCGGTTGTGTGTCCGCTAAAAAGAGATCGACGCTCTCGGCATCCGGAATGTGACCTGCCAGATCGAGATAGACACGCCGGAGCCATTCGGAATCATCGGCGATGGGAGAGGGCAGAACACCCGCCTCATCCCATTTGACTTGCAGAAGTCGATTCAAGCGGGCAACAAGTTCGGCGTCCTCCACTGGAGCCGGAGTCTCGTCTTCGGTCGGTGTGGCAGGCACGGTCGGAATGACGACTTGCGAAGTTTGGGTGACGCTGCGATGGAGATCGACATGCGGAATAGGATCCACATTCGCCACGGGTTCCTGCGGTTCGGGAGCGTCACCAGACATAGCGGAGGAGGGCACTGCCTCTGGCAGACCATGATGGCTGAGAGGGGGATCGGCAACGACAATCTCGTGATCCCCCGGACCATTGACAGGGTTGGTCACGCGCGACACCAGAAAGAGAACCAGCATTGCGGACGCGACCAAGCTAGCAATCATGGCCATACGCCGAGTCGTCCAGTTCGACTGGCGACCAGGCGTGGCCCCGGCCCGTTCGGCAAACGCCACCAGGGAGGCGGACTCGCTGAGAGCCGCGTCCCAAGCCAGTGTCCCATGCAGGTGCATGTAATCAATATACAAGCGACGGGCGGCTGGCTGCTCGATGACGAGTTGCTCTAAGCGGTCCCTCCCCGCAAGCGTCTGGCGATTGTCGCACAGCGCTTCGAGGAGGGGGAACAGCTCAGAGGACAGGTCTGGGGACATGTTAGGACTCAGCACTCCCGTGTTTACAGTTCTGCCAATCGCCGCTGGATACACTCCAACAGCACCCGCCGGATTCGCCCCAGAGACTGGTAGACCGAATTCGCCGGTCGTCCCATATCCGAGGCCAAATCTTTGCCGGAGGAACCCGGCCGATACCGCTCACGAATCAACTCGCGATCCCGAGAGGACAACATCTGCAGACACACTTCGAGTGCTAATCGTTGTGGCTCCAGATCATCGAGCCGACTGGCTGAGTCCTTCGCCACCACATCCAGGAACTCATCGCTGAACTTGAGCTTGTCTCGCCGATACCGCTGTCGATGCTGCAGCACCTCGTAACGGGCAATCTGGCAGGCCCAGGCGAAGAAGTTTGTGCCGGGATCGAACTGATTCGACTTAGACCAAACCACGAGGTTGGTGTTCTGGAGTACCTCTTCGGCATCCTGCACCCCCCCCGTCTGCCCCAGTATGAACAGATACAGTGGCCGCTGCGATTTCGTGAACAGTTGCACAAAACTGGTGGGATCACGAGGAACAGAGACACCAGCTGGCGGGTCGTCAACCGTCGTTCGAACCACTGGGATGTCCGGATTGGAACTCACAGCGTCTCACTTTGCAGACCACAAGGGCATCAGTTCTCGAAGAGTGTCCATCAAAACACAAGGGGCACCACGGCCCCCGGTGTCGACATGGTCTCTTCCACTGAAGTGCGGGCAATGACTAGGAGATCAACCCCTTGATGGGCACTCCGCCGCCAGCAATCTTCATGGGGCGACCACGCTTGGACGTGTGGACAGTGTCCAGCGGAATTCGCAGTGCATAAGCCACCGTCGCCCACAGATCGCCTGGCAAGTAGCTTTCACTGATGATCCGCGTTCCATCGGCATCAGTTTCACCAATCGCCCGACCACCCTTGAGTCCACCACCACCGACGAGGACCGACCAACTGGTGGCCCAGTGATCGCGACCGGTGTTCTGATTGATGCGTGGCGTGCGACCGAATTCTCCCATACAGATGATGACCGTATCGTCCATCATCCCGCGCGCCTTGAGGTCGGCTGTCAGGGCTGCGATCCCCTTGTCGAGCATGGGGAGCCGCTGGTTCTTCAGGGTGTTAAAGACATCGTTGTGCAAATCCCAGCCACCCAAAGTGTTGACCTCAACAAACGGCACTCCGGCCTCGACGAGGCGTCGAGCCATCAGCATGCTGTCTCCGAATCCACCACGGCCATAGGCTTCCCGAACTTCTGGCTTTTCTTCTTCGATCTTGAAGGCCCGCATCTGCTCTGACCTCATCAGATTGACAGCCTTGCTGTACACATCCTTATGCGCCTGTCCTGCGTCTCCGCGATCCGACTTGATGAAGCCATCTTCAATCGATTCGAGCATATTGAGCCGAGCCCCCAAGCGAGCCGGGTCAACTCCCCCCATGTCGGCGTTCTGAATCCGTCCGCCCGCATCGACGGTGAAGGGAGCATGCGACATGCCAAGGAATCCGGGGCTCATGCCCCCGTTACCGATCGACACGAATGAGGGAATCTCAAGTTGCTTACGCTTGGTTCCAAGTTCGTAGCTTACGACCGAGCCAAAGGTCGGGTGTACCACAGTCGGGTTCGGCACGTAGCCAGAGTGCATGAAGTAGGCCCCCCGCATGTGGTCAGCCTCACGGGTACTCATCGCGCGGACGACGGACAGGACATCCATCTGCTTGGCTACGCCGGGCAGATGCTCTGAGATCTGAAGGTCGCCCGCAGTGCTAATGGGCTTGAACTCGCCACCGTTCTTCGAGCCGGGCTTCAAGTCCCACATATCGATCGTGGGAGCACCGCCACCCAACCAGACTAGAATGCACGACTTCTGGTTCTTCGAGACCTCAGCTGCGTTGAGTTGCAAGTGACTCAGAAACTCTGTGGCCCCGAGGACC
>JANOKO010000201.1:0-1721 GCA_031419335.1 Planctomycetota bacterium | reverse complement strand
GGACACATGGTTATGCCATGTGGATGGAGAGTTCATTCGACTTTCGGCACCGTCCAAGCTACGGTGTGGGGCCACGCTACAGTGTGGGGCATCCCATGACCCAGAGTGGCAGAGATCCATTATGGCGCAGTCCCGTGTTCGCATCGGCATTGTCGGTGCAGGAACGAATACCCGAGTTCGGCACATCCCCGGTTTTCGTGCCTTGGAAGGCGTGGAACTGGTGTCGGTGGCGAATCGCACCACCGCGTCGGCAGAGCGAGTGGCCAAGGAATTCGGCATCCCTCAAGTGTTCGAGCGCTGGCAGGATTTAGTCGCATCGCCAGACATTGATGCCGTCATGATCGGGACTTGGCCCAACATGCACTGCGAAGTGACTTGTGCCGCACTGGCTGCCGGGAAACATGTCTTATGCGAAGCACGCATGGCCCGCGACCTCGCCGAAGCCCGGCAGATGCTGGCAACTGCCGAGGCTCATCCGAATCTCGTCTCGCAAGTCGTGCCCAGTCCGTTCGGGCTGGAAGTCGGGGCTAAGGTCCAGAAGCTGCTCGCCGACAACTTTATCGGCCAGTTGCGGGAGTTTGTGGTCATCGGAGCAGACGACCAGTTCTGGGACTATTCACGTCCGATTCACTGGCGTCAGGACTCGAATCTGAGCGGGAAAAACGTCCTCACACTGGGGATTATGCACGAAACACTGACCCGGTGGATCCCGGCTCCGACGCGAGTCTTCGCTCAATCGGCGGTGTTCGAAACTGAGCGGCCCGACCCGGCAGCGAATGGCTACCGTAACTGCACTGTCCCGGACAGTGTGCAGATTCTGACTCAGACCGAAGCCGGAGCCAGAGGGATATACCACCTGAGCGGGACCACGCTCTTCGGACCGGGGAAACAGATTCACCTGTATGGCAGCCGGGGCACCCTCAAAGTCATCTTTGGCGGTCCCCGGGAACGGGTCTTCGCGGGTTACCACAGCCACAGCGAACTCAAAGAACTCGACCTCGCCCCCGAGTCACGCAGTGGCTGGCGGGTCGAAGCCGAGTTCATCGGAGCCATCCGAGGCGAGGAGCCGGTGAAATTCACGACCATGTCCGAAGCGGTTCGATACATGGAATTTACCGAAGCCGTCTCACAGAGCATCGAGCTGCAGCTGCCGGTCAGCCTACCGCTGGTGTGAACCTGAGCGAGTTTTTAGGTGTCGGTTCATGGTCGTAGTGCGGAAGACTCGGCTGGCTGATATCCACCACGGATCACGAAATACTGACCACTGAAACGCCCCTCCCATGCTCTACATCATTGATTACGGAATGGGTAACCTCCGCAGCGTCCAAAAGGCGTGTGAGCATTTGGGCATCGAGGCAGTGATTACGACCAACCCCAGCGAACTGGCCCTGGCAGACCGCGTGATTCTGCCGGGCGTGGGGGCCTTTCGCGATGCGATCGCTGAACTGAAACGTCTCGACTTCGAGCCCGCAATTCGCGATGTGGTGGACAGTGGGAAGCCGTTGCTGGGCATCTGCCTGGGACTGCAGTTGCTGTTCGATGTCAGCGAAGAGGATGGCGAACACGAGGGACTCGGAATCGTCCCGGGCAGGGTCATCCGCTTTGCCCCCCAACCTGACCTCAAGGTGCCGCATATGGGCTGGAACTCGCTGACGTTCCAGCAATCCCACCCCATCCTCAACTGCATTGAGCCCGGCTCGCATGTCTACTTTGTCCACAGT
>JANOKO010000200.1:0-3893 GCA_031419335.1 Planctomycetota bacterium | reverse complement strand
GTGGCCTTGGTGCGGGTGATGTCACGGACGATAGCCAGCTTCTGCTCGGGGGTCTGGCTGGCCAGAACTTCGGTGATGCCGACAAGCCTAGCGAGGTGAGTCACCTCTTCCAGACGGTCGCCGGAGACGAGCATGACCCTTTCGAATTGGTGCCGGGGACCGAGGTGGCTGATGAACGAGTGACCATCGGCCCGTGGCTCGTCGCGGAACTGTAACGTCCCGGCGTAATGCTCTCCGACCAGGATTACGCATTCGAGGCCAGCGGCTTGAGCCGGGAGGAAGTCAGCGACTTCGGGGTTGGTGGCGAGCAGCTTCTTGCGACTGGTCACGCGGATCGTATGTCCTTCAACGGTGCCGGAGAGCCCCTGTCCTGGAAGTTCACTGACCGACTCGGCCTGAGAGATTGTCAGTCCCTTCTCGCGGGCGGCCTCGACCACAGCTTCAGCGAGTGGGTGCTTGCTGTACCGCTCTAATGAAGCCGTCCATGCGATGAGTTGAGAGGCGCTAAGGTTCACAGTCGAGTGGACCCTTTCCAGCATGGGTCGGCCATAGGTCAGCGTGCCGGTCTTGTCGAAGATGGCGACCTGACAGGTATCGATCCGTTCCAAAACGCCCGGATCGCGGATGATGATCCCCCGCCGGGCGCACAGTGAAATCCCGCCCAGGATCGCTACCGGGATAGCGATCAGCAGCGGACAGGGAGTGGCCGTCACCAGAACCGCCAGGAACCGGTTCGGGTTTCCGCTGTAGACCCAGGCCCCGATCGCAATCGCGACGGCCAGTGGCGTGTAGTAGGTTCCCAATTGATCGGCCAGTCTCCGCATGCGTGGCCGACGGCTTTCGGCGGCACGCATGACCTCCATGATCTTGGCGTAGCGCGAGTCGATGGCCAATTTATCGGCTCGGATCGTCATGGCGGCATGCCCATTGATCGCTCCGGAGATCACCGCAGCTCCGGGGGCCTTGTCCACATGGTACGGCTCACCGGTGAGGTACGATTCATCCATCGTCCCGTGCCCCACAGTCACGGTGCCGTCCACAGGGCTGGTTTCGTGAGGGAAGATCGACAACAGGTCGCCGATCTGGATCTGATCGAGCGGGATGTCAGTGGTCTGGTCTCCGTCTCGGCGATGGGCAACGTGAGGCATGCGGCGGGCCAGAAGTTCGAGTGCTGAGGAGGCCCGCTTGATCGCGTACGACTCTAGCACCTGTCCCCCGGAGAGCATCAGCACCACAATCACCCCGGCCAGCGGCTCGCCAATCAGAGCTGAGGTGACGATCGACATCCCTGCCAGCAAGTCTGACCCGAACTCGCCTCGCAACGCCCCGCGAGCCAGTTCCAATACCAGAGGAATGCCCCCGCCGATCAGCGCGGCCACCAGCGGCCACTGGAACATCGGCAGACCCAGCAGCAATTCCTTGGACCCGGTCAGCTTCAGGTAAAGCGATACCACGATCGCGACAGATGCCAGAGTCGCAATGCGGATCGAGCCAGTCCCGGTAACGGGTTCTGTGTGAGAGGCAGTGGCATTCATTCGGGGAGGTTTCGCAGTGCAGGAAGACATGGTGTCGGAGTTCGTTTGTTTCCGACCCCCGAGATGCTGTATACCAGATTCAGGCTGATCGATGGATCGGCGGTTTCCGATCTCCGGTTTTCCCAGGAGTGGCCCATGCGGCGGTTTGCTTGTCTCGCGTTCGGTTGCCTGTCTCTCGTTGTGAATGCCGGTCTGCTCCAGGCCGAGGACGCAGCGAACATCTCGTTCGAGCGAGTCCAACTCGATGCCCGCTTCCGCTCTGAAGGCGTCTCCATCGGCGACTTCAACAAGGACGGGAAGCTGGATATTTCGGCGGGCGATCTCTGGTACTCGGGCCCCGATTGGCAGAAGCACGAGATCCGCAAGCCCGGCGACTACTGGGCCGGAGTCGGGTACAGCCAGAGCTTCTGCAACTGGGCGTATGACATCAACCAGGACGGCTGGATGGACATTATCGTCGTCGGCTTCCCCGGCGAGCCGTTCCACTGGTACGAGAACCCCAAAGGCGAAGAGAAGCACTGGGCCCAGCACGTCATTTGGCACAGCATCTGTAACGAGTCACCGCAATTCGCCGACCTCACCGGCGACGGCAAGCCCGAGTTCGTCATCGGCAGCCAGCCCGAAGCTCAGATGGGGTACATCGAGATCCCCACCGGCGAGGCGGTCTACCAGAAGTGGAATTTTGTGGCCGTCAGCGAGCCGGGCGATCCGGGGAAGAACGGCACCTTCAAATATTACCACGGCATCGGCGTCACCGACTGTAACGGCGATGGCAAGAAGGATGTCGTGATCCCGCACGGCTGGTGGCAACACCCCGATAAGCTCGACGGCAAGGTCTGGACCTTCCATGAACATGCTCTCGGTGAGAACGGCCAGCCGAAGACCGGGGCCGACATCTATACCGAAGACCTCGACCTCGACGGAGATATGGACATGCTGATGACGTGTGCCCATCAGCACGGCGTGTGGTGGTTCGAGAACGGCGAGAAGCAGGGGAAGCCCGGCATGACCTACCACCTCATCGACGACAGCTTCTCCCAGACCCACGCGCTGCTGTTTGAAGACGTGAACGGCGACGGCAAGAAGGACATGATCACCGGCAAGCGCTACTATGCCCACAACGGCGGCGACCCCGGTGCCAATGATCCGGTCATCATGGTCTGGTACGAGATCGAGCGCTCGAAGGAAGGCCCGAAGTTCACCAAGCACGCCATCCCCGCCGGCAACGACACCGGCGTCGGCACGCAGTTCATGAGCGGCGACATCGACGGGGACGGCCTGCTCGACATCGCCCTGTCGAATAAGAAGGGGGTGAATATCCTCCTGCAAAGAAGGGCAAAGCCCGTGGCCGGGAAGTAGTGGCCGACGTAGGACGGGCACATTTGCCCGTCCGTCGTACGATGGGCAATCCTGCCCGTCGCCTCCGGCAGATGGCACCCACGAATCAAGGCCCCCAGTTGAGCGCTGGTGTGCCGCAGGCGAGGGCTTTTTCGCCCTCGGTCCCAAGCTCCGGCTTGGGACCGCATATCCCCGAAGCTCCGCTTCGCCCGCGTACCAAGCACCTCACTCTCGCAGATACCCCCTCCGGAGCCCTCCCATGACCCGCTCACGCTACAAGTTCTTCGAAAACGAATACCCGTATTTCATGACCGCCACCATCAACAGCTGGCTCCCGATCTTCACCCGCCAGGAATCCGCCGACATCATTCTTGACTCGTGGCGGCATCTCCAAAAGGAACGCGGGCTGAAACTCTTTGCGTATGTGATCTTGGAGAACCACCTGCACATGATCGCCTCCGCCCCGGAGATTTCGGCGGTGATGCAGAGCTTCAAGTCCTTCACCGCCCGGCAGATCATCGATCTCCTGAAGAGTCGCCATTCGGAGACATTGCTCCGGCAACTCAGTGCGACGAAGCTCAATCACAAGACCGAGAGTACCTACCAAGTCTGGCAAGAGGGGAGCCACCCCCAGCAGATCCAGAGCGACGACATGATGTGGCAGAAAATCGAGTACATCCACAACAACCCGGTTCTGCGCGGCTTTGTCGACGACCCGCTGCACTGGCGCTGGTCGAGTGCGCGGAACTACTCGCGGCAACCGGGCCTGATTGAGATCGTGACCGACTGGCAGTAGAGTGGGTGGATGTTGTGCGAGCGGACGGATGCGTGTTGGCACGCGGCGAAGCAGAGCTTCGAGGATAGGCGGTCCCAAGCTCTGCTCTCATCCTTATACACAAGTCTTGCCTTCCAGGGCATGGTACGTGGCCCAGGCCAGGCTGAAGTCGAAGACGCGGCGGAGGCCGCGCCACATCACTTCGGGGCCGGGGGGGCCGTCGTGTTTGCGGCGCAGGTAGCCAC
>JANOKO010000199.1:0-1790 GCA_031419335.1 Planctomycetota bacterium | reverse complement strand
CGGTTCGGCAACGTCCTCGGGAAGGACCGGTCCCAGCTGGTTGTCTCACCGCTCAATCCGAGTGAAGCCCCGGGGGTGCGGCTGTTGGCGTTTGAGATTCCGAAGGCTCCCACGACCGACCGCTGGCCACTGACGGTGATCGATGAGTCGCTGCACCGGGTCCATAATCACTGGCACCTCGACCTCGATGGGGCGAAGGTGGATAGCACACTCGTAGCCAGTCAGGAGGGAGTGTTCCTGTTTCGGCACGAAGGGAACGGCAAGTTCTCCAAACGGCAGGTCGGCACCGGAGCGGCTGGCACCAAGCCCGAAGAGACGGGAGCCGGTGAGGTGAAGCTCGGTCGCCTCGGCAAGGACAAGTTCTTTCTGGCCACCGTCGAACCCATGCACGGCCATAGCGTCGTCGTCTACACCGGCCCGATGCCGCTCCCGGAAGGGCAACACGCTGACCGGCATGTGCTCGATGACTCGTTCAAGCAAGGGCACGCGCTGGGGTGTGCGGACCTGGATCACGATGGGGTCGACGAGATCATCGCTGGCCACCGCGAGCCGAACAGCGACGGCAAAGTCGCCGTCTATTACTACCGTGCCAGCAACGACGCGGGCACGAAGTGGGACCGTCACTCGCTCGACCTCGGCGGCATGGCCTCCGAGGATCTGGTCACCGGCGACCTCAACGGTGACGGATATCCCGAGGTCATCGCTGGCGGGCGGTCGACGCACAACCTGAAGCTGTACTGGAACCGGACCAAGTGAGCCGAGAGTTGATTTGTTCTTACTTCAGGGAGGAAATAATGAGGCATTCCGTCGTAGCCACGTTTCGCCAGAACGTGTGCGATTTGGCGTGCGTACCCGCCCTATTGCGAGGGGCAGCTACGACTCAGTCGGGACCCCGTGGGGTGTAACCGATAGAGAACGAACGGATAACCTCTGAAGCAAGTGTCCCTGATCCACAAACTGTTCTGAATTCGCATTCGATTCGAAGGCTCGATTGCCCCCTACCGCACCGACTCGGTTCGCCGGAGTCGTTTGCGATCTTTCTTCGAGAGGTTTCGCCATTCCTCGGGGGAGTAGCCGGCGGGGATCGACTGAGACTGGCTTTCGGACTCGCTTTCCCCCGTGGCATCGGACTCACTGGAAGCTAGCTCTTCGAGGGCGAAATGAGGAGCAGGGATCGGCTGGGCTGGGTGGACTCGGGCGGGTTGGACCGCTACCGAGGGCGGTGCTTGCGGCCGGGTCAACGGGCGAGCGTTGATCGCGGTTGTCACTGGAGCAGGAGAGGGAGCGGTCAGGCTCTCTTCGAATTCCTCATCATCGGTCAAGGGCCGCGACTGGCTCAGCTGCTGGAGAGGAGCGGAGGCTCTGGCGGAAGGAGACGCCGGAGGAGTGCGGCGTTCTCGTGCGGGCTGCTCCCGTTTCGGAGGTGGGGCAGGCGGTTCGGCCACAGTCGCTGAAGGAACGGCGGCTTTCGTCGACTCCGCACTCAGTAGTGCCACCTTGGCTGCGGCCCGCTTCTGACGATAGAGCTGCCACTCCTCGCTGGCCTGGAAAGCGACGTGTTGGGCAAAGGACTTGAGACGGGCCTCCCAACGTGAGGTGCGGCTCGGTTGTCGTTGTTCACGCGCCGCCTCGTTCGTCACATAGGTGACGTATCGGGCATGGATCAACAGCGTGGACGCAAAGACCGTAGGCCACAATGCTCCCAGTGCGGCATTGATCGGGGCTACCCATGCTTCGGGCCACAGCAGTGAACCGAACAACAGACTGAAACCTGTGAGAACTGCCAGCCC
>JANOKO010000198.1:0-1795 GCA_031419335.1 Planctomycetota bacterium | reverse complement strand
ATCGAAGGGCCGCTGACCGGTCAGCATTTCATAGAACATCACACCCAGGGCGTACAAATCGGCCTTGTGATCGACCAGGCTGTGGGCTCCGCGGGCTTGCTCTGGAGCCATGTAGGCGGGTGTGCCGAAGATCTCGCCCTCTTTGGTGAGGCCGCTGTCTTCGAAGGTCTTTTTGGCCAGTCCGAAGTCGGAGATTTTCAACTGGCCAGTACTCGAAATCAAAATGTTGCCGGGCTTCAAATCGCGATGGATGACGTGCCGCGAGTGGGCGTGTTCCAGAGCCTCAGCAATCTGCAATCCGTATTCCACCGCTTGAGGGATGGACAGCGTATTACCCTTCAGGTGCTTCTGCAGAGTCCCGCCCGAGACAAACTCACTGACGATAAAGACACAATGGCTTTCTTCGCCGACCTCGAAGACGGTGACGATCCCCGGATGGCTGAGGTGAGCCGCCGACTGCGCCTCCCGCAGGAACAGTTGCTGGTCCTTACTTTCTGATCCGATAAATCGCGGCAGCTTGAGAGCGACATTTCGCTTGAGCTTTGTATCCAGCGCCAGCCAGACGTTGCCAAAGTGCCCGCTGCCCACGCAATCGACCAACTCATATCGACCGAAGGCTTTGGCCGTCACATGCCGGACAGACCGCTGGGGGGCATCTTCGATCAGAGCTGTGCCGCACACGGGACAGTTGGTCGACAACATCTCCTGGCCGGACTCTTCGACCACGGTCCGGCACGCTTTACATACCCAACTCATGGCAAACTCCATCACATTGTTCGGAAAGGCGGACAACCTTGAAATGAACACCACACGTGCGCCATGCCGCACATTATGCCACGGTAGACCAGTTTCCCAGTATAAAAGGGAGGGAATTTCGGACAATGACCTGAAGAGGTCATACCGGATTGTTTTGAGATGCGAGTTCAAGAATCCAATAGGACATAGGCGAGGCAGCCAAGGCGGACCAGTTGATTTCCCACCCCCCCTCACAGTGGAGAAAGGGGCGAGGGGTGAGCATGGACCGCAGCTCGCCGTCAGCGCCAACGGTTCCAACCGCTGGCTCACTACCTGATCACTCCCGGCACATCGACGATGTGCGACGACGCCAACCCGTTGCCGAAGACCTCGAAGTTCTTCATCTTCCACACAACCTTTTTCTCGCGGGTGACTTCAATCAACTGGGGGTTCTCTTCACCGGCGTGGCAATTGCCGATGATGATGTTCCCATTGGGCAGAGCGTGCAGCGTCGTGACCCAGGCGAAGGTGATCCCCGGCAGTTCCTTCTGCTCGACCGACCAGACGGTCTTGCCTTCCGGATTCACTTCGATCACGCGGTTGCCATTTCCAGCTGCGATGAGAGTGTTGCCGCTGGCGAGACGGATGGCTCCGAAGACCTCCATGCCGTGGCCTTCGGGTCCGTGACCATCGCTACGGGGGCGACCGGCGAGGTCGAGTTTGTAGGTCCAGACAACCTTGCCCGTGGCGTCATATTCGCGGACAGCTCCGTCCCCTTCATGGCACACGAGATAATTCCCGCTGGCGATCTTACGGACCATCCGCGTGTCACGGTGAGCGTTGGGGTGTTCGAGCGTCAGCGGGATCTCTTTCTGAATCTTCCCCGTGGCATCGACCTCAATGATGCGACCATTGCCGCTCTCGGCGATCATGGTGTGACCGTTCTCCAGCCGCTGAAAAGCGTGGACCTCGACATGCCCCTTGTTCCCCTCTTTCGGCTTCGAGGTATACCGCCAGACGACCTCCTTGGCCGGAGTCATCTCGACGATCTCGGTGCTGG
>JANOKO010000197.1:0-2709 GCA_031419335.1 Planctomycetota bacterium | reverse complement strand
CAAACGTCGGTGGCGTTGGCTTTCGCCATCGACCGTGTTCTGAGTCGCGAAGCGGTGGCAGCCTGTAGCCGTGGGTGAACCCCACGGAATCGGGTTCCTGAGCCGCCCCAGCCGCGAAGCGGCGACAGCAGAATCGGCGTGGCGTGGTTGGGCGTCAATGACCATCTCGGTGAAGCGGGGGGTGGCTCGCTGTCGCCGCTTCGCGGCTGGAGTCATGCCTCACGACCTGAGACCAGTGTAGTGACACGGTTTCACCGACAATTCTGACGCACACACGCAGTCGTGCAGCCTGCCGAGTCCCTCGCATTGCGTCCGCAACCAGAGCCTCTCTCGTCACTCCTTCGTGGGCTCTCCGGAGGGTTTTTCCTCCTCAGAGACGTGTCTGGCCAGATTGTATGGCAAGGCTCTTTCGGCCCAACGGGCCATCCGTTCGTCCAGCCAGGGGCCACGCCCCTGGAATGTGGCCCGTCATGCAATTCCAAGGGCTGAAGGCCCGACAATTCCGCACGTCTGGAGCGTGTGACGATCGGAATGGTCGCCTCGAAGGGGCGGCCACAGACCAGTCCAGGGCAGAGCGACCCACGGGCCCCAGGAAGTCGCAGCCCTGAAAGGGCGAAACAACCCACCGTGGCGCGACCCTGTGCCGCCCTTTCAGGGCTTGATGCGACGTCATGCCACGCACACCCAGGGCGGCGCTACGCGGCTCTCGCCGCTGCGCTCTGCCCTGGGCTGGTCTGTCGGTGCCCCTTCGGGGCGGAAGAAGGGAGCGATCACGGGACAGTGGTCGCAAACCGCGTCTCGCACTCACTCAAAGATTCCGCCTGACATTCCTGTTGACATCGGGAGGCCCGCGACGACAATCACTGCCATCCAAGTGTGCTTCGATTCTTCGGGAGATGCCTTCCGACTTGCATTCCCGCGATAGGCTGAATTCGCTTCCGTGATCGACAGAAGCCGATTCTGCCTAACCCGAGTTATCCCACAGAGGTCATATGGCATTCAACGCATCCTGCATCACGTTGATGATTGCTTCGCCCAGCGATGTCGTGCAAGAACGTGTAATTGCTCGTGATGTAGCGAACGAATGGAACGCTATTCATGCGAGGACGCGTTTGCAAGTATTGCTCCCGGTCGGATGGGAGACGCATGCGATTCCAGCAATGGGCGATCGTCCGCAAGCACTAATCAATGAGCAGCTTCTCAAAGACGCAGACATCCTCGTGGCAGTGTTTTGGACTCGCCTCGGATCATCCACCGGCAAAGCGCCGAGTGGAACCGTAGAGGAAATCGAAGAGCACATTGCCTCATGTAAACCTGTTATGATCTACTTTTCCAGAACGCTTGTCACGCGCGACAGCGTGGACGCCGAACAGTATGCAGCGCTGACTGAGTTTCGCAAGAGCCTTCAATCTCGTGGCCTGTATCAAGAATTCGACAACGCTGCTGACTTTCAGGGAAAATTCTCGCGACATTTATCGCAAACAATTAATAACAGCTTTCCTGCCGTCGGCGTTAACGGTGGCGACATCACCGCGTCGGCAATCGCAATACCAAACGTCGGTCTATCAACTGAAGCCGCTCAACTTCTCAAAGCTGCCTCAAAAGATCGAGGAGGCCAAATCATGGTATTGCGGCATCTCGGTGGGACACTGGTGCAAACCAACGGACAATCGTTCGCCAAAGAAGGTGATCCACGATCAGAAGCACTCTGGGAAAGTGTTGTCGAAGAGCTTGAAGGCGAAATGTTAGTTGTAGAACGAGGGCATAAGCGCGAAGTGTTTGCCGTAACATCGCAGGGTTACCAAATTGCTGATACCCTACCGAATTGAAAGCGTTGGCGAACAATGCGGTCAACCGGAGCGGCGGTCGGGCGAATTCTAAAATCAAAGGTTGTTCGCAGGGTGGCACCGGTTGGCTCGCTTTGGAGCCTACCGGTGTGCCTTGGCACAAGAGGTTCGTCGTGATCAACCTCACACGACTAGTGCCCCGTCAAGGCTTGATTTGTGGGTCCGTCTCCCTCGGGAGGGCAAGGCTCCTGCCGAGCCGTATCCACCAGACAGCGCGTCCCCTGGCTCGCGGCTCAGCAGGAGCTTCGCCCTCCCAACCGGGCTTGGCTCAACCCCAATTCTGAGCCTTGACGGGACACTAGAACCTCTTCCGGCTGTGCCGCCCCGGTCGCCCAAAGCGGCAACCGGGGCCACCCGGCGGGAGCCGATGACCGACAGCTCGCTGTCACCCTTCGACCTGCCCCCAATCGGGCATTGGTCTCGACACAACTCTCCACCCCGGAGGGGTCACAGCCCATAGCCGGTGGTCGAGCGGAGCGACACCACCGGTCTCGGTGGCGGAGACTCCTGTATCCCGGAGGGATTCCAGCCGTTCTGACCAGTTCTGTCATGTGACGGGCTGCAATCCCTCCGGGATAGAGGGACGGGAAGACGCCTCTGTCCGGTGGTGTCGCTCCGCTCGACCACCGGCTATGGGCTGAATTCCCTTCGGGAAAATGAGGCCGCATCGTGGATTGTCTGCGCCGTGGGATAGGTTTTGAGACCTCGGTCCCAAGCTCCGGCTCTCATCCTTATACACAAGTCTTGCCTTCCAGGGCATGGTACGTGGCCCAGGCCAGGCTGAAGTCGAAGACGCGGCGGAGGCCGCGCCACATCACTTCGGGGCCGGGGGGGCCGTCGTGTTTGCGGCGCAGGTAGCCAC
>JANOKO010000196.1:0-2476 GCA_031419335.1 Planctomycetota bacterium | reverse complement strand
TCCGGCAGATGCGTAAAGCCGG
The DNA here is from genome assembly GCA_031419335.1 of Planctomycetota bacterium. GTDB lineage: Bacteria > Planctomycetota > Planctomycetia > Planctomycetales > Planctomycetaceae > TH-plancto1. The sequence goes on along the minus strand of JANOKO010000196.1, from coordinate 2,454 downwards.
GAGCCATCAGGATTGTCAAATTGGAGCGGTTGATCACATGCCGACCCAGGCGGCGAACCTCGCTCACAAACCACTCGAAGTGCGGGTTCATCTCCGGAGCGCCACCGGTGAGATCAATCGTTTCAATGTCCTGCGAAGCGATCACTCGCAAGCACGCGTCGAACGTCTCGCGGGTCATGTTCTCTCGCCGCTCCGGTCCCGCATCGACGTGACAATGGCGACACGTTTGGTTGCAACGTTTCCCCACATTGATTTGCAGCACCCGCACAGCGCTCGCTCTCAAAAGTGGCAAAGCGTGATTCGACAGTGTGAGATCGAACGGGGCGATGGACTGAGTGTCTGCCGGTTCCAGGATTTGAAGCTGGAACGCGGGATTGGCCAGCGGGTGGCCTTGACGGAAGAGGGTCGGGGTCTTCAAGGGGCGGACCTGAATCAGTCAACATCAAGGAGATAAACGCTGCACAGTATTCCAGCGTTGCCAATGGCAATCATAAGCAGAAGCCTCACGTGTCACCCCTCGTGCAGCCCCGTTGTTGCAAATTCTGCCGATTTCGTTAGTCTTCCAAGTTGCGAATTCGCGGTTCGAAGGCTGGCGGAGAGGGATCTTCGTTGGGCTGGAGGAATTCAGAGTGTTGCGAGCGACTTAGGCTTGGCGTAACAGCCTGCTTGCACAGAGGTTCGGAAAATCGGAGATGTTGACTTTGGACATTCTTTCGGCCATGAAAGACAGCCCTTCCTTTGGGCGAGAAGAGGTCAAGCGCGTGCTGGGGGCTGCCACGGGACCAGGGGCCGCTGAGTTTCGTCGTGTGGTCGACGAAGTCCACCGTGAGGCCGGGAGCAACCCGTCTTTGAAGGTCCGGGCGGGCGTCGGATATTTCTTCCTCGGCCAGCCGGACAAATCGGCGGATGTCCTGGATGGCTGCAAGGACGCGATGGGTCGTTATTACCGCGGCCAGTCTTTGTCCACACTTGGAAGACACGAAGAGGCTGCCAAGGAATTCGACGAAGCCATCAAGCTCGGCGAGAATAAGGTCGAATGCACCCTCCGCAAGGCGGGTGAAGTCCGCAAGCAACTCAAACTCGACGAAGCGGAACAGGTCATTCGGAGCACTGGTTCTGAGGGAGCCCGCCAGGCGGAGTACTCCTATCAGATGGGCTGCGTGATGGCTGATCGCGGCGACACCTATGGAGCGATTGAGTATTTCGAACGTGCCGTCGATATGGACCCGCACCACCAGCGGGCGCTGTTCGCTCTCGCTCTCCAGGCTGCACGTCAGGGGAACGATGACGAGGCGATCCAGCTCTATGAACGGTGCCTCTCGAAGCCTCCGTACTACCAGGGTGCCTTACTGAATCTCGGTCTCCTCTATGAGGACAAAGAGAATTACCAAGCTGCGCAGTACTGCTTCGAGCGTGTCCTGCGCTACGATCCGAACAACGAGTGGGCTTTGCTGTACCTCAAGGATATTGAGGCCACCAGCAGCATGTACTACGACGAAGAAACGCTCAAGCAGCAACAGAAGCTGGAGCATCTCCTGAGCCGTCCCGTCACGGACTTCGAGCTCTCGGTTCGCAGCCGCAACTGTCTCGCGGGGATGGATATTCGCTCACTGGGAGATCTCACCAAGATCAACGAGCCTGAGTTGTTGGCGGGCAAAAACTTCGGCGAGACCTCGCTCAAGGAAGTGCGAGAACTGATGGCTCTGCACGGTCTGAAGATCGGGCAGAACATTCACGAGAAGGCCCACGAATCGGGTTCTTCGGACTTCCGCGATCTGAGCCCGGAAGAGCAGGCCGTCCTGCAAACGCCAATCGCCGACCTGAACCTCTCTGTCCGCAGTCGCAAGTGTATGACTCGCCTGAATATCACCACTGCAGGCGAACTGTGCCAACGGACTCCGGACGAACTGATGGGGGCCAAGAATTTCGGCGTGACTTCGCTCAACGAAGTCCGCGCTAAGCTCTCCGAATTGAGCATGCGACTGCGTAACGACTGATTCAAACGCCACGGCTGACAAGTCGATTCACGGGAGTGCCCGCTCAGCGGGTGCTCCCGTGTTCATGTTGGCAACTTCAAACACGCGCAGATTCTTCTTGGCAGTCGCGCGGCATCACTGGCATCCGATCAGGATGGGGAAGTGGCTGGAGGCCATGCGAACCGCTCCGGCGGAAGTAGTGCAAAGACATGTGCGGCCACCAGTGTTCGCCCGGCGTCCAGGACCGCGACGGTCGCCTCGGGCAGTCTTTCCAGCTTCACCCGCTGCATGACCTGGTTCAATCGTCGCAACAGTCGCCGCGAGTCTTGGTAGTCGCGCAGGAATCCCTCAGCAATGAACAGCGGGATAAACTCAGCTAAGCGGTCCGTCGATTCGCGGGCGCTGGCATTCACGACACGCTGCACGACTTGGGGGTCGACGGACTGCAGTGATTTATAGTACCCCTCCAGAAGCGCGG
>JANOKO010000195.1:0-1424 GCA_031419335.1 Planctomycetota bacterium | reverse complement strand
TCCAAAGCGAGCTTGTCCCACCCTACGGGAGATTCGCGATGTCCTGTGAATCGAATCGATTGCAGGTGCTGCTTCAGGGAGATGAAGACTCGGCGGTCTTTCGTGAGGCCCAGCGGCATGTCGACCACTGCGAACACTGTCAGCAGAAACTGCTCGAACTGTCGGGAGATAACCCACTGGTCCGCGAGGCCTGCGAGACACTACGGGCCGACGGAGAACTGACCGACGAGGCGTGGACCAACTCGTCGGTGCTGATCCAACTGGATTCGCTGCAAGCTGCCGACATTCCGATCGATTCGGAGACGGTCTCGCTCGACTTCCTCGCCCCACCGACCCAGCCCGATTTGCTCGGTCGACTGGGACGGTACGAGATCGAACGGGTGATCGGCACTGGCGGGATGGGCGTCGTACTCAAGGGGTACGACACCGAGCTGCACCGCGTGGTGGCGATCAAGGTACTGCTCCCGCATCTGGCCAACAGCGGGGCCGCGCGGCGGCGGTTCGCTCGCGAGGCCCAAGCCGCAGCTGCCGTCGTTCACGAGCATGTGATCCCCATTCACAACGTCGAGGCCGAGGGGGACATCTCATACCTCGTGATGCAATACGTGCCGGGGCACTCGTTGCAAGCTCGCGTCGATGAGCAGGGCCCGCTCCCCGTTCGCGAAGTCCTCCGCATCGCCCGGCAAGCGGCTTTGGGTCTCGCCGCAGCTCATGAACAAGGGGTCGTCCACCGCGACGTGAAGCCCGCGAACATGCTGATGGAGGAGTCGGTCGACCGCGTGTTGATCTCCGACTTCGGCTTGGCCCGGACTGTCGATGACGCGACGCTGACACGGACCGGAATCGTGGCCGGCACGCCGCACTACATGTCTCCCGAGCAAGCGGAAGGGGAGGTCGTCGACCAACGAAGCGATCTGTTCAGCTTGGGGAGCGTGATCTACTTCATGTGTACCGGTCGGCCCCCGTTCCGAGCGGCGTCGCCGATGGCGGTACTGCACCGCATCTGCCACGAGGCCCATCGCCCCGTCGATGAGGTCAACGCCGAGATCCCGATCGAACTGGCCGAGGTCATCGAACGACTGCTGTCGAAAAAGCCACAAGACCGGTTCCCCGATGCAAAGGCGGTGGCGGCGCGGCTCGATGAATTGCTCTCGGAACTCCAACGCGGCGGACAACTCCGCCGACGCGGACGAGTGCGCCAGGCGATGCAGGCTCTTCGCAGATGGCGGCGGCCGCTGCTGCTCAGCGGAGCGGGACTGGCGTGTGTGTTGATTGGGATCGGGGCCAGCCGCTGGTTCGGCGGAACGGGGGGAGATTCACCAATCGCGTTGCCAGTCACGGTGGCTGCAGCCCCCTCGCCAGTCATCGAGAAGCCCATCCCCCCGCAACCCAGCGAGCCTTTCCACCTGGGTCCAGACACATAC
>JANOKO010000194.1:0-1132 GCA_031419335.1 Planctomycetota bacterium | reverse complement strand
CATCGATGTGATCGACGCCGCCAGCATCCGCACAATCGTCGAGCATCGCGCCGATCGACCGGTGCAGCTGTTCCCGCTGGATGGCCGACCGCACCTGGCTCATGTCCATGTCGAGACGACCGATGTCTCGTCTTATCAAGTTCTCTTGAATGAGGTGACCCCATGACCAAGACCGACACCAAGAGTACGGTGCTGCTCAAGCATCATCTCAAAGCACTCAAGCTGCCGACGATGCACAACGAGTGCGAGAAGATCGCCCAGCGCTGCGCCGCCGACAACGCCGACCATCTGGCGTACCTGCTCCAGCTCAGCGAGCTGGAACTGATCGAGCGCGAACGCAAGGCGGCAGAACGTCGACTCAAAGCCGCCCGCTTCCCCGCCGCGAAGCTGCTGGATGAGTTCGACTTCGCCACCCGGCCCAGTATCAATAAACCGCTCATGCTCCAGCTCATCCAGGGCGACTACCTCGACCAGCGCGAGAATGTTTTACTCGTCGGACCATCCGGCACCGGCAAGTCGCACCTGGCGACAGCCCTCGGCATGGCGGCGTGCGCTCAAGGCCGCAAGGTGCGGTTCTTCCGCGTCACCGAACTCATTACCCAGCTGCTCGAAGCCAAAGAGGAACGCCAGCTCCTGCGCTACCGCCAGGCTCTGAACAAGCTCGACCTGCTGGTCCTCGACGAACTCGGCTACGTCCCCGCCAGCAAGGCCGGAGCGGAACTCCTGTTCGATGTCATTGCCACCGCCTACGAACGCAACAGCCTGATCGTGACCACCAACCTGCCGTTCGAAAACTGGACCGAAGTGCTGGGCAGCGAACGCCTCACCGGTGCCGCTCTGGATCGGCTCACGCACCGCTGCCATATCCTGGAAACCAAAGGCGAAAGTTACCGCCTCCAAGACGCCAAACGTCGTCGCAAACCCTAACCCGACTTCCGAACGGAGACCCCGCCGCCTATACTTCTACCGACCTAGCGCTACACTTTTGCCCCGCCCCCCGCCGCACTTTTGGTCCGCCGTCAGCATTGGCCCGCGCGCGAAGATGAGGCGGCCGAATCAAAGGATTAGGAACTCATCCATGAAATTCGGCTTCGTTCTTATCGGGTAAACAACGGCCGAATAGCTGGGAAAG
>JANOKO010000193.1:0-2359 GCA_031419335.1 Planctomycetota bacterium | reverse complement strand
GTCGAAACCCCTCGTTCTGCAGATCTTGAGCAGCCCCCATCGTGGTGGTAAAGACGCGGGCATCCTTCCCGGCTGCCCCGGTGAAAGTCTTGGTCCAAGCCACCGGCATCAGCGGAGTATTTTTCTCCCCTTCCAGTGGAGGATCTTCTGGTTTCATTCCAGTCAGAACCTGTCCCAACACTAAAGGTTTGCAACTCTCTGGCTGCGGCAATCGCACACCGTAAACATCAGTCGGTCCCCAGACATCACCGGTTTTAAGGCCCTTCAGGATCGGGTGTTGTTCCTGACCGGGTGCGATCACGCCGCGAGTACTCTGCTTGCCGTGGTGGCCGTGGTGACTAATCCAGGTTTCACCCAGGACACGTCGTCCAAACCCCCCGTCCGTTTCTCCACCCAGAGCCCAGTGGTAGTTCTTATACGCCGAGTCTTTGCTCAGGTTGAACGCATGTGTGGCCGTCCGCAATCCGATCACGGGCTTGCCGGATTCGACATAGTCGACGATGTGCTTCATCTGGTCATTCGGCAGGTCGCGAAAGCGAGTCGCGATCACCATCAGATCCGCGCTCGCCAAAGCCTCGAGTCCGGGGATGTTGTTGTTCTGGTTCGGGTCGATCTCCCCGGTCTCGGGGTTGATTGCGAACAAAACCGTACATTGGAATCCGTGCCGCTCGGCCAAGATCTTTCCAAGCTGTGGCAGGCATTCTTCCGAACGGTACTCTTCGTCTCCACTGACGAGGACAATGTGTTTGCCCAGCCCCGGTCCCTCTTTGCCCTCATACACAACCCACAGTGGGTCGGCGCAGAGCATGGAGGACAGGGTGAGAAGTAGCCCGCAGCAAGCCAGGAATCGGTGGAACATCACAGCCTCTATTGAGACATCAGCACAGGAACAGGAATCGCCGATTGTTGTTCTCGATCGAGGAGAACACCCATCACGGTGAACGCTTTGGACTCAAACGTCAAGCCAGTCGCCTGGCACTCACTTCCAGAAGACCTCGGAATCCAAGCGGAGTTCCGGTGTAGACAGAGGAGGACTTGTCCGATAAGAATATGAGCATTGCAACACGGGACGCGGCACAGGGCGTCCCGTGTTCGTTTTTTTGTCTCCTGTGTGCAGCGGATTGCCCAGTCATGAACCGGGTCAATTCCTCCCAGGATTCGACATGGAACGCCAGCCGATCACCCGTGAAGGTTTCGACAAGATCCGAGATGAGCTGCGGCATCTCGAAGAAGTCTTAATGCCCGCCATCGCCGAGCGGATTGGGGAGGCCCGCGCCGAAGGGGATCTGCGAGAGAATGCGGAGTACCACGGTCAACGTGAAGAGCAAGGTCGGCTGGCGCTACGCATCTCCCTGATGAAAACAAAACTTGCCGGATGCTACATCGTCGACAAAGCCGAAATGCCGAAGGGAATTGTGACGTTCGGATCAACGGTCACGGTGAAAGACCTCGGCATGAACGAAGAAGAACAATACGAGTTCGTCGGCCCCGGCGAAGAGAACTACGACGGGCCGGTCATGAAAATCCTGACCACCAGTCCGATCGCCCAATCCTTGATGGGCAAGAAGGTTGGTGACAAGGTCAAGGTCAAACTGCCTCGCGGATCGATGGACCTGGAGGTCGTGGGGATCGCTGACCACGGGTAGGGGCAATGGTTGTACTTTCCCGATCGTGGCGTGCGAGCACGCCATCTTCAATAATGGCTCATCTTCAATAATGGCTGCTGTGTGATGCAGGCAACAGAGAAGCTGGCCGTCGCGGACGGACCAATGGTTCGGCTTCCATTCAGGCATCCGGCACAATCTCAAACGCCGCCGCCACTTCGTCCGGAATCCGTACCAGCCGCTGATCGCTCGACCGCACAAACGCCCAATTCGTCTCAGCCCGCGCCAGCAGCGTCCCATCCGCGCGGCGAATCTCGAACTTCCGCCGCGACGAGACCTTCTGCATGTCCGCCACCCACGTATGCACCACCACCGCATCCCCCAAGAAGGCCGGGACGCGGTACTCAATATAGTGCGACCGCACGACCCACCCAAACCCCGCCTCCGCATACCGCGATATGGGCCACCCCTGCGCCCCCGAATGTGCCACAGCTGCGTCCTGCATCCAGCGGATGTAGACGACATTGTTGACGTGCCCCTGTCGGTCGAGGTCGTCGTCGGTGACGGTCAGGGAGTGTTCGTAACGAGCGGGCATGAGGGTTGAGGGGGTTGGCGTCAGTCTGCCGAGGTGTGCAAGCGCTACCGATTCGTTACGTTTAGAGTGCGAGACTTGCTACGTGTGCGACTGGACCCACGCGAGCATGACAACGAGGTAGATGACAATGACGCTCACCATCACCCAAGCGGCATTCCGA
>JANOKO010000192.1:0-2286 GCA_031419335.1 Planctomycetota bacterium | reverse complement strand
CTTGAACTTGCCGCGCATGCTGGTGGGTAGTGAGGGGACGCTGGGTATTTTCACGGAGGCCACGCTGCACACGTCACCGCTTCCCGCCCATCGAGGTGTCGCTCTCCTGCTGTTTGGCCAGATGGAAGCTGCCATACGTGTCGCTCAGGGGATTGCCGATCAACAGCCGAGTGCATGCGACCTGCTGGATCGACGGCTGCTCTCGTTGGCCCGCGAGGCGGACCCGCGCTTCGAAGCGCTCATCCCGAAAGCTGCGGAGGCCGCACTCCTGATCGAACAAACCGGGTTCACCGAGCGGCAGGTCAAAGACCGCCTGCGAGCGATTGTGGATCTGGCCAAGCACGTAGATCCCGCGCTCCTGGTGGGGCAGCAATCGTTCGACGAAGCCGGAGTGGAATTCCTCTGGTCATTGCCGTATCGCGTCGTGCCGCTGTTAATCCGCCTCAAGGGGCAATCGCGTCCCTTGCCCATCATTGAAGGATTGGCCATACCGCCACCGACGCTGCGTGATTTCCTGCTGAAAGCTCAAAAAGTGTTGCAGAAGCACGAAGTCACCGCGTCTCTTTATGCACATGCGGCCTCGGGACAAATCCACCTCCGCCCGATCGTGCCGTTCCCGACCCAGAAAGATGGGCATCAACTCGAGGCCCTGGCCCGTGAACTCTACGAAGTCGTCTTCTCATTCGGAGGCACCATCAGCGGCGAACATGGCGATGGACTCTCCCGAACCGCCTTTCTGCGCAGCCAGTACGGGCCACTGTACCGCGTTTTCCAGGACGTGAAGGGACTCTTTGATCCACGCAACTTAATGAACCCCGGCAAGATCATTTGTGATGATCCACGGCTGACCATTCGCCACTTCCGAGCCGTGGTCGAGTCCGTGGACTCGACAGACACGACTCCGGGATCAACGGTGCCCGAGACAATTGCACTCCAACTGAAGTGGTCGCAAGCCGAACTCAGCGAGGCCGCTTCGCGCTGTAATGGCTGCGGGAATTGTCGTACCCAAGACGCCGATCTGCGCATGTGCCCGTTCTTCCGCCTCGACCCCATCGAAGAGGCCAGCCCCCGCTCCAAGGCCAACGTCGTTCGCAATCTGACCAGTGGCGAACTTTCCGCCCGCGATCTCTCTTCGGACGGAGTCAAACGGTTGGCGAAGTTGTGCTTCAACTGCAAGCAGTGCGAACTGGAGTGTCCCGCGAACGTTGATATTCCGCATCTGATGATCGAGGCTCGCGCTGCCTATGTCGCCGAGAACGGTCTCAGCCGAGCTGACTGGATTCTCGCGCGGGCTCACTCATTCGGTTCGCTCGGCTGTTCCATTGCTCCTCTGGCGAACTGGGTACTCAGCAGTCGTACGGGACGCTGGTTGATGGAAAAGTTATTGCATGTCGCTCGCCGTCGACGACTCCCTCCGTTTGCCAGACGCACATTCCTGCGACAGGCGAAGCCCGAACTCTCCCGCCGAGAACTTTTGCAAAGTGACCCGCGCCCGGTGGTCTATTTCGTCGACCATTTCGCCAACTTTCACGATCCAGAACTCGGCTGGGCGATGGTCTCGATCCTGCGGCATCACGGGATTCCGGTCTATGTCCCCGCCGGGCAAACCGCATCGGGCATGGCCATGATCTCCGCCGGAGACCTCGAATCGGCCCGAGAATTGGCGGACCAAAACCTCCGCGTTCTCGCCGAACTCGCCCGTGAGGGGCTCACGATCCTCTGTACCGAGCCGACAGCTGCCCTCTGCCTCAAGCAAGAGTACCCACTGCTGGTCAGTCACCCGGATGTGACAGTGGTGGCAAATCAAGTCGTTGAGATCGGGGCATTCCTCAAGCAGTTGCACACGGAACGGCGGCTCAAGACTGACTTCCAGCCTCTCGATCTGACCGTGGGCTACCATACGCCATGTCACCTGAAAGCCCTTCAGCAGGGCACCCCGCTGGCCGATCTGTTGGCTTTGGTTCCGGGGCTGAAGATCGAGCATCTCAATGGTGGCTGCTCTGGTATGGCCGGAGCATTTGGACTCACCGTCGAGAACTTCCAAACGTCCTTGAAGCTCGGACAACCACTGTTCGACGCCATGCTGTCCCCGACTCTCCAGGTCGGCTCGACGGAATGCGGAAGTTGCAAAATGCAGATGGAACAGGGAAACCCCAGAGCCACACTGCACCCGCTGAAGCTACTGGCCCTGGCGTACGGACTGATGCCGGAACTCAAGCATCGGTTACGCCCGGCGGGGCGCAGGTTGTTGACCTCGTAGTATCGCGTCGCGGTTGCCTTCGTCGT
>JANOKO010000191.1:0-1127 GCA_031419335.1 Planctomycetota bacterium | reverse complement strand
CCCGGCCACCCACACCGGCTTGGCTCCGTATTGCAGGCGTATTTCCGTCTTGATGCGGATTGAATAATCGACCACCACCTCGCCGCCCAGGATCACCCACACCGGGCCATCGCCGAGTTGCCACGTCTGAACCGGATAGGCATACGTGGGGCGGATCGAGCCGTGAGCCTCCAACTCCTGCTTGAGCGTCTTCGCCCGCCCTGCCTCGTAGACGTTGGTCGAGATCAACTGGGCTTCGAGCTGTTCGGCAGTCGGGATCGAGGCAAACGCCAACTCCGGCTCGTCGTAGCGGACATCGAGATCACCACAAATAGGATTCACGTTCGAAACCAGACTTGTCTGCACTTCGGTCGCGAGCAGACTCCCATACTTTTCAGCCAACTCCACCGTGCGGCGCGGCAGGGGGTTTTGGTCTGCACCGCAGCCAGCCCAGAACATCGCCTGCGTGCCGGGGTAGTCCTCCTCGATCTGCTGCATGGCGAAGCCGGGGTAATCGCCGCACCACTCGAAGAACGACAGCGTTGTCGCGTGGCAGGCGTAGCCGAAGACGATGGCCTTGATCTGGTCGCCGCTACTCACTTGCAGCACGGGAACTTCATGATCGCTGGGACCGAGTAATTGTCCCGCAGAGCGGAGATCAGGAACTTCCGCCTCTTTGTTGGTGCGACGGTTCACGGCGAACCCAGTCTTCCCACTACTCCAGCCCAGCTCCGCCGGGGTCAGGTCGGACAGGGCTTGCCCTACAGCTGTGACGACCTCGTCGATGAGTCCCGAGGTGTACTCTCGAATCAGAGCCTGGTCCTCGTCGGACAGGGTATACATCGACATCAAGTTGTTACCGACCACCGGACCGCAGTGGGTGTGCGAGCAGAGCAGCGCGATGCGGGACCGCTCCAGGCCATGTTCTTTCACGATCCGGTCTCGAAGAGTGTTCGAGGTGGCCTGATCGATGCCGACCAGATCGAGTGTAATTGCCGCGACTCGCTGGCCGCGCGAATCCTCCAAAATAAGCACCTTGCCCCACAGCTTGGTACGAGTTCCTTCCGCTCGGTGTTCGCGGGAGGCATACCCCGACATCCACATCGGCTTGTCCGGCGTGATATCGGCCTTAGCCACCCCGGCCTTCC
>JANOKO010000190.1:0-1339 GCA_031419335.1 Planctomycetota bacterium | reverse complement strand
GCCGTCGAACTGTGCGAAGCCGTACGCGGCCTCGGCCTGACCTTCGACCCCAGCTATTACGTCAATCCAGCCATGGTCGACAAGGTGATGGACCTCATCGCGCCGTATACATTCCACACTCACCTGCGGGACTCCTCCGTTTCCGACATCCAGGTACAAGTTGGCTTGGGCGAGGTGGACTTCAGCATGCTCGTGGCGGTATTGCGCAAAGTGAAATACAACCGCGCCCTGTCCGTGGAGCTGATCCCAGGGCGGACTGCCCCAGAACAACGCGGATTGGAGTTGCGGAAGCTGCGAATGCTGATTGATTCGCTGTTGTAAGACGAGCTGACACAGAAAGCTGACCCGGTAGGACGGCCTTTCCAGGCCGTCCAGTGGAGTCTCTAGCCAAGAGACGGCCTGGCAATGCCTTCTTACAAGGGAACATTTTTCCGACCGCTCGCAAGCGCCCACCGGTTGCAACCGGTGGGCTTTTCGCATGTGAGAGGCGAACGATCATCACCCGGCGGTAATGCCTGCAACTCGTGGCCGATCCTCGCCACAGTACATGCACTTGGCAGACTTTGAACTGACGGGTCGCCCGCATTCGAGGCACACCAACGCCACGGGTCCAATTTTGCCGTCCTTCTTTCCATCGCGTAGATCAATCTCGTCGATGCGATCGATAAGTTCCGCTGAGGTGACGAATCCTTTTTCGACCAGAATCTCAAACAGAGCCTCGACGGCCAACATGGTTCGTCCGAGTTGCCTCTCCGTCTCTTCCAATCGCCGCTGCACGGAGTCGACCTTGAGATCCTGGCTCCGACTATCCTCCTGAAGTCCAGTGACCTGGAGATAGGTTGTGAACGATGTTTGGGGAAACATGGTCATCGACTTTCGTGATTGAGAAGTTAGCCAGAGACACCCGGAGATTCTCTGCTCGTCGATTCGTCAATGAGGTCGATGCGACTTCGGATCAATGGATTGTCATTGATCATGACCGTTTCCCCGGAATGCTGCGACCCGATAGACTACCCACTTCGGAGCCATCCGTGTATTTCGGTGCGACCAGCCAATGTCCAATTCCACTCCCCTCCCGTTTGAAGAAGCCCTCGGCGAACTGCAACAGATCGTCAGCTCTCTGGAGACCGGCCAGGTGAGCTTGGAGCAGTCGCTGGTCCAGTTCGAGCGGGGTGTCTCGCTGGTCTCCCACTGCAAGTCGCTGCTCGATAAGGCTCATCAGCGGGTCGAAATCGTCGTCTTTTTCATCGCCACGCCCCAGCGCGGAGAGGACCGTTGTCCACGTCGTGCGGACTTTCTGGCGACGGAAATGGTCATGGATCGTATTCTGCAGGATCCG
>JANOKO010000189.1:0-4925 GCA_031419335.1 Planctomycetota bacterium | reverse complement strand
CCCACCCCCAGAATCTGGCCGTGAATCATCCGCGCTAGTCGATAGCCCTGGGCTCGAAGGCTGTCTCACTCCACATTCTGCACAATCTCTCGCAGCTTCTCCACCACTGCTTTGGCGTCCACCACGCGGTGGGTGATGGTCACATCGTTCGATTTCGAGCCGATGGTGTTGACCTCGCGGTTGAGTTCCTGGCAGAGGAAGTCAAGTTTGCGACCAGCCGACGGATGGGCGTTCAGCGAGTCTTCGAACTGGCTCAGGTGCGACTGCAACCGGGCGAGTTCCTCCGTGATGTCGCACTTGTCGGCGAACAGGCTGACCTCTCGGACCAAGTCCTGGTCGGTGACGGTCGAGCCGGTGCCGCTCAGCAGTTGGGTGACGCGCTCGCGGATTTTGTCGCGGTAGGCGGCGATCACCAGCGGAGCCCGTTCGAGGACATCCTGGCGGCACTGGCGCAGATCAAAGATCAGCGACCGCATCTCGTCCCGCATGGCCTGGCCCTCGCGGGCGCGGAATTCCTGGACCTTGACCAGGGCTTGTGTCACGGCCTGTTCGACCAGCTTCCAGTCCGCGTCGTCGAGTCCGGCACCGGCCTCATCGATCGCCACACCGGGCAGGGCCAGCAGTTCTCCAACCGAGGGGAGCGGAGCTGACAATTGGGCGCAGACCGCTTGCACCTGATGCCAGTACGCCGTCAGCAGCGGGCGATTGATCAACGAGTCCTCGCGGGGGCCGATCCCCTGCACCCGCAGACTGATGTTCACTGTGCCGCGACCGATCGACTGCCGGATCAGCTTCTCGATCTCGTGTTCTTTCGAGGACCACGAATCGGGACAGCGGATCGAGACCTTCAGGTGGCGATTATTGACGCACCGCACCTCAGCCGAGATTGCGAATCCGCCATTCTCTGCCTGGGCCGATCCGAACCCGGTCATGCTCAGCAACACTGTGTGCGGTCCATTCTGAAACGTGGGATAGGCTTCCAGCCTGTCATCTCACGGGATCGACAGGCTGGAAGCCTATCCCACAAATCGGAGCCGTACACCTTACGGCTTCGGCGTCTCGGTGGCAGCCGCGTCCGCTGGCTTGTCCGCAGCTGGAACGGCGGGCTTGGCCTCTTCCTTCGGAGCATCGGCGGGCTTCTCGCCGTCCGCAGGCGTGTCAGTAGCTGGAGCTGCTGGATCAGCGGGCTTTTCACCGATCGCTTCGGGCTGGGTGCCTGGAGTCGAGGGGGCTGCGGGCTCATCACCTGTTTTCAGCGTCGCGGGTGCTTCCGAAGTGGAAGGCTTGTCGCCTTCGTCCGCCGGAGTCGCTGGACCAGTGGTCGCGGCAGGAGCGGAAGTTCCCAATGGATCCGCCGTCGCGCCCGCATCCTTGGCCCCGCCCGTGCCGGTTCCCTTCGGGAGGCTCTCGATTTTCTTGTCTTCGCCTTTTATCAACCCCTCCGTCCGTTCAGACGGCGCTGCATTGGCCTTCCGCATCACCAGTCCGCAAACCCCAGCTGTAGTGGCCCAGAGCAGGGCCACCACGACAGTGATGCGAGTGAATGTGTCACCGGCTTTGGCCCCGAAGGCACTTTGGCCCCCAGCACCCCCAAAGGCCCCCGCCAGACCGCCGCCGCGTCCCCGCTGCAGGAGGATCAGCACGATCATGAAGAAGCTCAACAGCAGCATGACTGTCTGCAAGACATACGCGAAGATCTGCACGGGACTGATCCCTTTCACCCGACGAAAGTTCCGCCAACCCATTCAAGGGACGGCGATCTGTTGTTGCTCGAATCTGACCGTGGGATAGGCTTCCAGCCTGTCAACTCCTGAAGTATGACAGGCTGGAAGCCTATCCCACGTTCCACTAGCGCGCCTCAGCCACTGCTGCCTCGATGATCGGGACGAACAGTTCCGGCTTCAGGCTGGCTCCGCCGACTAGCGCCCCGTCGACATCGGGCCGAGCCAGAAGTTCCAGGGCGTTGTCCGGCTTCACGCTGCCTCCATAGAGGATGCGTGTCGCCACGGCGGACGCGGCATTGTAGCGAACCAGCAGCCAGTTGCGAAGATGGGCATGGGCCGCTTGAGCCTGAGCCGGAGAGGCTGTCAGACCGGTCCCGATGGCCCACACCGGTTCGTAGGCGACCACGACGTTTTTCAACTGGGCTTCGGTCACTCCGGCAAGGCTTCCCGCCATTTGGGTGTCAAGGATTTCGTTGGTCCGCTCAGCCTGGCGTTCTTCCAGCAATTCACCCACGCAGAGTACCACCTGCAGCCCCTTGGCCAACGCGGCGTGGACCTTCTTGTTCACGATCGCATCCGTCTCACCGTACAGCACCCGTCGCTCGCTGTGACCCAGAATCACCGAGGTACACCCGGTGTCGAGCAGCATGTCGAGAGCCAGTTCACCCGTGAACGCTCCCGGCGCCTGCTCCGAGGCATTCTGCGCTCCGAGAGAGACTCCCGTCCCCAGCACCACATCTCGCACGGCCAACAAATACGGAGCCGGCGGGCAGAGAAGCACGTCGACTTTGGACAGTTTGTGCGGAGCCGCTGCGACCACCCCCTTCGCCAAGGCCACCGCCGAGGCCAGCGTGGTGTTCATCTTCCAGTTTCCGGCAATCAGATAACGTCGCATGGGGCACCGTTGAGGGTTGAGGGTGGGGAGGGCGAAGCTCCTGCTGAGCCGCTCCCGAGATTGGACGTTGTTCGTAAGTTCGCGGCTCGGCAGGAGCCTCGCCCTCCCGAACGTCACACCGGCAGTGGATCGATCGTCTTGCCCATCAGCGTCGCAATCGCCCGCATCTGCTTCACTAACTCCGCGTACTGGTGCGGCAGCAGTGCCTGCGGGCCGTCGCTCAAGGCTTTCTCGGGGCAACTGTGAACTTCAACATGGACGCCGTCGGCACCGGCGGCGATCGAGGCCAGTGACATACTCGGGATCAGGTCGGGACGACCGGTCGCATGACTCGGATCTACGACAATAGGCAGGTGCGACAGCCCTCGCAGATTCGGGACAGCAGCCAAGTCGAGTAGGTTGCGGGTCGACTTATCGAAGCTTCGGATGCCGCGCTCGCAGAGGATGACTTCCTGGTTGCCACTGGCCAGGATGTACTCGGCGGACATCAGCAGATCTTCGATGGAGGCGGCCATCCCTCGCTTGAGCAGTACGGGCCGCTTGGTCTGGCCAACCTCGCTCAGCAGGTTGAAATTCTGCATGTTCCGAGCCCCGATCTGGAACATGTCGGTGTAGCGATCAATCAATTCGACCTGCCTGGGGTCCATGACTTCTGTCACAACCGGCATGTGCAGTTCATCCCCAACCTGACGCAGGGCTTTGAGGCCGTCCTCGCCCATTCCTTGGAAGCTATAAGGACTCGTGCGGGGTTTGAACGCTCCGCCACGCAGCACATTGGCCCCAGCGGCTTTCACACTGGTGGCGATCTCTCTCAGAATGTCTTCCCCTTCAATCGCACACGGCCCAGCGATCAGAATCAGATGCCCCCCACCGATCTTGACCCCGTGACCCAGGTTGAACACGCTGGGCTGTTGGCGGAACTCCTTACTGGCCAATTTGTACGGTTTCAGAATCGCCATGACCTCTTCCACTCCCGGCAGCGCCTTTAGCGGAGAATTCCGCAGCTTATCTTCGTCGCCAATCACGCCGACCAAGGTGCGATGCACCCCCCGGCTGATTTCATGACGAAAGCCCATCTCCTCGATCTTTTCGCAGACATGAGCCAGCTGTTCTTCCGTGAAGGCAGGCTTGAGGACGATGATCACAGCAACCCCATGTGGACAAAAGTGAGTGCAGTCGAATGCGAATTCCCCGTCCCGAATGGCCCAGACTGGGGTCGTGGAGTCAGGGGGAAAATGATAGCGGACAGGTCTGGAGGATGCGAGCGGGGGGGATAAGGGAACGCCACGGCGCGACACGGCGCTGGCCACGGCGGGCTGGTTTGTCATTCCGAATCGTCATGATGCCCTCACCAGCCCGCTGCGTCTGCCAGGGCGACCCGGATAAACTCAGGCTGGCACTGCGGGTTGGGTGAGCAGGTTGATGCACCAGCGACATGGCCTGCGCCATGTTGCGAAAACGCAACATTCCCTGACCACTCGCCCGAGCTGAAGAGAACTTGGCGAGGGAACGACCAATCTATTGCATGGAGTCCCGGCCCCCTCCATAGTGAGAGGACGAATTGCTCCGGGAATCCCACTGATGAAGCTGCTGTCCACCATTCTTAGACTGTTCGGGCGATCCTCGTCCGCAAGCGGGCTGCAGGGAGCGCACATGACGTTCGGCTCCACCAGCATGGGCCGAACCGTCTCGCGCACGGGGGAGTTCCTGAAGAAACGGATCTGGCTGTTTCCGATGATCGCCGTGGCGGTCCTGGCTCTCATTGGCTGGGGGATGCGGCGGGCCATCGAAACGACAATGAAGGACAACCTCCGCAGCCAATTGCAGACGTTGCTCAATGTCGAAACGGCGATGCTGGAGACGTGGCTGCGGATTCAGGCCACGAACGCCGACACCCTGGCGAATGCGGTCCAGAGCCGGGATTTGACTGAGAGACTACTCGCCGAGGTTGATCCGACAAACCCGATGCCCAAGCCGCTCAAGTCTTCGGACGTGCATCGTGAACTCGCCAAGTCACTGGCTCCAGCCATGAGTTCGCACGACTATCACGGATACGTGCTGGCCGACAAGACGCTCCGCATCCTGTCGTCGTCGAACGAGGAACTGATTGGCCAAGCGGCCATGCCCGAACTGGATACATTCCTGACGCCCGCCCTTCTGGGCGAGACGACGCTCAGCCCGCCGTTTGCCAGCGTGGTCATGATGAAAGACGAGTTCGGCGTGCTGCGGACGGGTGTGCCGACCATGTATGTCTGTGCTCCGATTCGGGACGCCAGCTTTCAGGTCGTGGCGGCGTTGGCACTGCG
>JANOKO010000188.1:0-1538 GCA_031419335.1 Planctomycetota bacterium | reverse complement strand
CGGGCACGAGACCTTTCAGATTCAGTATCTCGCGGTGTTCGAGAAACAGTACGGGGTCGTCGCAGCGCAGTGCGTGGTGAAGTAGTCCCTTCGCATCGCGCGGCGACGAAGGCAGCACGACGCGCAAGCCGGGGAACTGGGCGAACAGCGGATAGTAGTTACCCGAGTGGTGCGTGGCCGCGGAGTGCCCGATGCCGACACATCCTCGCAGCAGCACCGGCATCTTGAGCCGGCCGTTGCTCATGTACTGCATCTTGGCGATCTGGTTCACGATCTCGCCGACGCCGTCCAGCACGAAGTCGGCGAACATGAAGTCGATCACCGGGCGCGTGCCGGTCATCGCCGCCCCGCAGGCGAGTCCCACAAACCCGCGCTCGCTGATCGGTGTATCGCACAGCCGCACCGGCCCGTACTTCTCGAACAGCCCAGCCGTCGTGCGGAAGTTGCCACCACGGACGCCGATCCCTTCACCCATCACG
The DNA here is from genome assembly GCA_031419335.1 of Planctomycetota bacterium. Classification (GTDB taxonomy): domain Bacteria; phylum Planctomycetota; class Planctomycetia; order Planctomycetales; family Planctomycetaceae; genus TH-plancto1. The sequence continues at coordinate 1,059 of JANOKO010000188.1, read as the reverse complement.
AAGATCGTGGGGTCGACGGCCATCTGCTCGGAGAGGGCTTCGAGCGTGGCCTGGGAGTAGGTGATCTCGCGGCTCGAGCCGGGTCCGGGTTCTTTCGTTGGAGGAGAGGTCCGCGCGGCGTAGATGTGCGTCATCGCCGTGGCGGGGTCGGGCGGCGGGCTGGCCTCCGCGAATTGTTTGGACTCTGTGACCAGTTGAGTGATCTCAGCCTCGATCCGCACGATGTCGGCGTCGGCGATCCGGAACTCCGCGAGCAGCCGAGTTCGAAGCCTCGAGATCGGGCACTTCTTCTTCCAGGCTTCGACCTCTTCCTTGGTGCGGTAGGTGAAGTCGCCCATCCCCTCGGCATGGGCGCGGGTGCGATAGGTCTTGCACTCGATGAGCGTCGCTCCCCCGCCGGACCGTGCCCGCTGGACCGCTGCTTTTGCCGCCTCGAACACTGCGAGGACATCGTTCCCGTCCACTTCCACGCCGGGCAGTCCATAGTTCGCTGCCCGCCGACCGACATCCGGAATGCCGCTGGCATACTGGAACGGCACCTCGGTCGCGAACTGGTTGTTCTCACAGATGAACAACACCGGCAGCTTCCAAATACTCGCCATGTTGAGCCCCTCGTGGAAGGCTCCGTTGTTCACCGCCCCGTCGCCGAAGAACGCGACGCCGACGTTCCCGGTCTGCATCAGCTTGGAGCTATACCCGCCTCCACAAGCTTGCAGGATGCACGGCCCGACGATGCCACTGGTCCCCATCATGCCGATCTCGGGCGAGAAGATGTGCATGCTCCCCCCCCGCCCGCGCGAGCAACCAGTCGCCCGCCCGAACAATTCGGCCATCAGTTCGCGCGGCGGCATCCCCTTGGCCAGCGCATGCCCATGCCCGCGATGTGTACTGAAAACGGTGTCCTGCGAGGTGAGGTGGGCACAGACCCCCGAAGCGATCGCCTCCTGCCCGACATAGGTATGACACGCCCCATGCACCAGCCCCCGCTGGTGACAGCGGGCCAACTCCTCCTCCGTCAGACGGATCGTCAGCATCGTGCGGTAGAGGGAGAGGAGTTCG
>JANOKO010000187.1:0-1627 GCA_031419335.1 Planctomycetota bacterium | reverse complement strand
GCATGAAGTGCGAGCCGGGGGTCAGGGCTTGCTCAGCAGTCTCCTCAATGATGCCCACATCGGGGCGGATCATCCAGCCGGTGACCTCCATCTTAATGAGCCGACTCCCCATGTTGAGTTCTTCAGCGGGCGTCGCCTGGGCGCGTTCGAGGGTGAACTCCATCGTGTAGCCATCCACGGGGCCGACGCGGCTTTCGTAATACTCTCTTGATAGCAGAAAGTCTTTTTGCCGCTGGATCTGGGCTTGCAGTCGCTCGATCAGGAACTCGACGGGAACGATGCTGACCTTGCCCTGGTTGAGTCGGCAATGGACCTCGGCTCCGTGGACGAACCGGCTGATCGGGGTGGTCGAGTGCTTGAGGATTTTGACCTTGGGAGCGGTCGCGCGAGCCTCGCGGAGTTCGGTCTCCAGTGCGGTGAGATTCGCCGCGAGCGTGGCGAGGTCTTGCTTTTCCAGAAGGGCCAATTCAGCGGACGACTGCTGATCGATGGAGACCTGGGCGACCGTCGAACGGGCGGTGGCGACTTCCTTCTTGGCCTGTGCCGTGCGCTGGGAGAGGGTCTCGGATTCGGCCTCTACCATTGCGAGCTGCGAAGTGAGAGCTGCGAGGTCAGCCTGCATCGAACTGGAGGCTTCGACGAGTTCCCTCGGCGGAGCGAGTGGGGCCAGCTTGACCGGCTGGCGCGGTGACGGCAGCTTGGGAATCTCCGGCGGTGGAGCCTCGACAGCCCAAGCCATCGTCTCCGGTTCCCCGAGGTCGATCGGATCATCCAGAACTGTCAGCGGCGCGGGCTCCTGAGCCCCCGCAAATTCAGGCAGGATGACCGGAGCCCGATTGACTCGCATCCCTGCAATCACAATTAGGATCACCAGGATCCCGACCATGTTGCACAGGACATCCAGAAAGGAGTCCGAGCCGAAGCCGATTTCTGTGGGTTTCTTGCGGGACATGGGGAGGAAGGTGGAAGGTGGAAGGATGAGGGAGGAGCTATGAAGGACTTCATCCTTCATTCAAACACATACTCCACCGAGTTTCGCAGTTCCCAATCTTCGCTGGCGGATTGGAGCCAAGCGTAATATTGGTTGCCACCGGGGAGGACGCGGAAGCGTAAGGCGGGTTGCCAGTGGAATCCCGCGGGCGGGCGGCCCCAGCGCTTCGCGGCTGAGGCGAGTTCCTTCGAGAATTGGTTCTCCAGATCCCGCGAGGACATCCCTTCAACAATCGTGATGCTGTGATGTCCGATCTCGATGTGCATCGAATCGATCGTCACCACGACATACCGTTCGGCGGTAATACTGTTCGCCGAGGGGATTGGCCACGGACGGGGCAGATGCTCGGCGATCATCGCCTCGGTCGAGTCCGGCGGTGGATTCGCTCCGCGCGGACTCGGCGAACTGGGTTGTACCGGGATGGGATCGGGAGCTGCGGGGCTGCTACCACCTTCTCCGGAGAAGGTGCCCTTGCCGCCCGCGACGCCGTGGGGTTTCGAGTCACCCGACAGGGATGGATCGTCGGTGGTCTCGACTGCTGAAGGTCGATCTCCGCCCGGCGAGCCGTGTGAGTTCCCATTGTGGGGAGGGGCATGCGGTTTGAGTGGCTGGCGGTCCGCCCGCCCGGTCGTGGAG
>JANOKO010000186.1:0-3235 GCA_031419335.1 Planctomycetota bacterium | reverse complement strand
ACATCTCAGCGCTTGATTGTCCGCGTATTTGAGGCCGGGCGAGAGAAGTCGACCAGCTCGCGTAAGATTCGTTGGATGCGGCGCAGCTGCTCGTCGACCAGATTGAGCCGGTCGTGCATGTCGGCATCGAGTGGGCGGCGGTTGAGCAGTTGGACCAGATTACTGATTGCGGTCAGGGGGTTGCCGACCTCATGAGCGATCCCGGCAGCGAGGAGGCCGAACGCAGCCTGCTTTTCGTGCTGGACCAGCAGGGCTTGTGACTGTTGCAGCTCATGGGTCCGGCGAGCGATCCGCTGTTCGAGGAGAGTCTGGTTCTGGGTCAGTTGGGTATTCATTTCGAACAGTTTTCGACTGGCCCCCTTGAGCAGCGAGGCGAGGGCGGTACTGGCCCAGGCGACCCACGCCATAAACACGAGCTGGAGAGCGACGGCCTGGAAGTGGTCGGTATTGCGTTCTGGCTGAGAGGATGCGAGGACCAAATAACTCACGAAATGGAGTCCCAGTGTGCAGAGCATCACCACAGGGGAATTGCGGAACGCACATACAATCAACGACAGAAAGTAATAGAACCGAAACAGGCTATCGAGCCCCTGGTCAAAGTGACACAGGAGGCCAATGAACAGGGCCTCCATCACCGAAATAAACAGCGGCCATCGCTCCAGAAAAACCCGCCCCCGTGCGCTCCACCAAGTATCAATCAGTGCATACACCGCCCCGAGAGTCAGGATGCCATTGAGCTCAGCCTGATAGAGCGGAGTGCCGAGAAAATTGACCAGCAGGTAGCCAACGCACAGTCCGAACCAATGAATCCGAACCGTGATGGTCTCGCTGGGGAGTTGCCATCCGGAGCTTGAGGAATCCGTGGGGACACTGGACTCGACCAGCGCGGAAACGTTGGTGAGCGGAACCGAGGAGTCGTCGTCTTGAACGGGGTTGAACACACGGAACTTTCAGAGCTGTTGCGATCACAGAAGTATAGCCAGTTTGTAGTTGAGCCGCGCCCCGAAGTCTGCGAGGCGCAGCGGGTGTTTGTGTTTGTCGCGGATCGACCGGTTGTGGTCCAGTGTTCGGCGTGTCGGATGACGAGTGATGCGGAGTTGTTGCCGCTGGGGGAGTTCGTTCGTTCGGCGGTGGCAGTTTTCAGAGCGGATGGCGGGGTGCATTGAGGACCAGCGCAAAGACCCTTCGCACACGGTGGTCGAGATGTTGCGACAGCGATTGTTCGGTGGCAACGGTCGACTACGAGTTCGGCCCACAATAACTGCGGGTTCATCGAGTCGAAGTGGGGCTCGTTTCCCCGGTACACGAAATTTCCAGCGGGCCGATCGTGTCGGTCCAATGGAGGTCTTTTGCGATTTCCAGGGCCGCTTGTTCCAGGAGATGTCGGGGGCTGATCTTGTACAGCTCGCTACTCCAGGGCGGCTCAACGACGCGTTTACCAATGCAATTCTTCGGCGCGGGCGGGGGGCAGCGGGGGGTATCCCACAAGCCTTCGACTTGCCGCAAGGTGGCTCGGGTGGCCACATCTCTCAGTTCCACCACGATCCCCAGTTTGATCGGAGCGGTCGGCTGTAAGAACGTGATTTTCGAAACCACGACCTGCATCGCCGGAACGTTGCCGAGCGACTCCAGTTGTTCGTCCCAGGTCGTCGAGCTGGGAGAGCAGGCACAGGCTGTCCCGACCAGGGACAGTTCTCTCTCCATAATTTTCATGCGTTTCGACTTCCGCAGCTGCGCGGAGAGGGCCTGCTGAAAATCGCGTCGCAGATCCCACGGGCCTTCCCCCAAGGTGGGTAGGACAATCGTCGGAACGGCGGCCACTTCGCATTCGTCAGAGGGATCGCGAACCCAAGTATGTGTAGGCACTCGTGACGTTTGCCGACACCCCACGAAAGGAACACACGCGGTCATCAGCGCGAGCAGTAGCGATCTTCGGCTGAGGGGAGACGGGGCCATCGGAACGCGCCTGATGAGGAACGGTGAATCGAGAGAATGGGCGGGCGTCCGCATCATTTCCGCCGGGTGGTGGGCAGTTCACGCTGAGCGGTCTCGGTATGGACCAATAGGTTTTCGACCGCGGCCTCCAGTTCTTCGATGGCCGCATCGTCTGCGGACCGCTCGCGCGTCAAGTCGCGTTGGAGAGCCTCGATCAACTGTCGTTGATTGCGATTTTCTGCGAGCAAATCCGAGATTTCGGATGGCACTATGACCGGCTGGGGCAGGGATTCGACCGGCATGACTGGACGATCTTCCGGAAAGGCGGTTTCGGCCTGGTCAAATCCGATCACTGGGCTGGGCTGAACCGGACTCACGAGCGCGACACTCGTCGTCGGTTTCCAATCGGATTCGGACGGAGGCGGGGACTCCAGACGAACGGGTGGGGCCGGAAGCGTCGATGACGAAGTGGTCTGGGTCGACGCGGTCTGGACCATCGATGTGATCTCTAAGGGGACCGGTCCGCTCAGGGACAACGGTGAGAGGCGATTGTCCTCTTCGATGAACGCCACCAGTTCCACGGGGCGGACGGGTGATGGCGCGCAAGCGAGTGGAGTCAAAGCCTCCGACGGGGACGACACGGCGAGCGCGGCCTGGATAATGGGTGTGATCTCCGTGGAGACCGGCGCGACACTCGGGACCGGCAGGTGGGCCGACTCTGGACGACTCGTGGTGTCCTGATGCACGATGGCTGGTGCAGTGAGGGCCGGATCGACCGGCGGAGCGGAAACGACCGGCGTCAGCGATGGGGCGTCCTCCTCGAAGAATGCCACCAGTTCCCCGGGGTGGACTGGTGATGGCGCGCAGGGCGCAGGAATCAAAGACTCCGACGGATACGTGACACCGACCGCTGTCCAATGCCGGAGATCCTCACGGGGCATCTGGCGGAAGGACAATCTCGGGGGAGTCACGACGATGGTGCTCAACAGCGGTCGAGTCGCGGAACATCCGGTTCCGGACACTAACAGGGCCAGGATCAACAGATTGCGAGACATGGAATCTCCGATGGGGGATGCGAAGTGTTCGTCCTCTATCCAGTGAGGGATTCACCACGGAGACACGGAGGCACAGAGAAATGCAGGAGTGCCGGATTGGTAAACCTGCTTTGCGATGCACTCGAAAACCACCATGTCGGGCGGTGCTTGAGTCAAAACTCTCTGGATTTCTCCGTGCCTCCGTGCCTCCGTGGTCAAAGTTCGTTGGTTTAAGACCTAGTGCCTCGTCAAGTCTTGGAATTGGG
>JANOKO010000185.1:0-2288 GCA_031419335.1 Planctomycetota bacterium | reverse complement strand
CGCACGTCGGAAGTGCTTGCTGCCATAGTTCCGAGGTGTCGAAAGGAAGTCATTGAGGATCAGGTTCTGGAGAGGAACCTGTGGGTATCGGTGATGTACCGATCATTGTTGCGTGGCATGGAAGCCGGTCGAATTACACTTCCCATCCGACCGGAGTGACTTGAGTGGTGCTGGCGCAGCGATCACCAGTCCGATCCAATATCCCACTCCCGAGGTGGGTCGCAGATCAGACTGCGCTGATCTTGCGGATACGGGATGTGGCGTACAATTTAACCACACTCAGCGATACTCAACTCCAACGGTATGCCGTGCAGCTCCGGGAGAACGTCGAATCGGGCGGAGAAGTGCAGTCTGCCGCGGTGTTGGAATCAGGCTTTGCCTTCACCCTTGATGCCATACGCCGCGTCACCGGCAAGACACTCCACGACTCGCAACTGCTGGGAGGACTGGTCCTCGCCCGTGGTGCCATCGCCGAAATGGCGACAGGCGAAGGCAAGACGCTGGCCGGGGCCGCCCCTGCATTCGTCCATGCGCTCAGCGGGCGCGGCGTACATGTCATGACCTCCAACAGTTACCTTGCCGAGCGAGATTGCGAGGAGCTGCGTCCAGTGTTTGAGATGCTGGGGCTGACGGTGGCCGTTCTTCCCGAGCAGGCCCCAGCCCACGAGAAACGTCCGCTGTATGACTGCGATGTCGTCTACGGGAATGGTTTCGAATTTGGATTTGACTACCTGCGCGACCAGATTGCGCTGCGGCAGGTCAAGGCCGCAGCCCTCGGTGTTCTCGTTCGGCAGAGGTTGACGGGTGGGCTGCACGCGCGAGTCACCATGCAGCGCGGGTTGAACTTTGCCATTGTCGACGAGGCCGATCACGTCATGCTGGACGACGCGATTTCTCCACTCCTCATTAGTGAAGCAGCGCCGGGAGACGCTCCGGATGCCCAGGCGCATCGCGTCGCCCTCCGTCTGGCGCATGAACTCGAAACACCCCACGACTTCGAATTCGATCCGTCACACGGCCTTGTACGTCTCACTTCGCAGGGACGAGAAAAGATTCACTGTGCCGTCGATTCTGTTCCCGTGGAGGTCTTGATCCGACCGTGGACTTTGTACGTTGAAGCGGCACTGAAAGCCCGCCTGCTGTTTCACCGCGACCGTGAGTATATCGTCCACGAGGACGAGGTCCAGATTGTGGACGGATCGACCGGGCGCATCATGCCCGATCGCACTTGGAGCGATGGACTACACCAAGCCGTGCTGGCCAAAGAAGGACTGCGAATCACTCCCGACACGAGTTCATTGGCACGCATTACTCGTCAACGATTCTTGCGTCTGTACCGTACGCTCAGTGGGATGACCGGGACCGCGACTGGTGGGGAGAGTGAGTTTCAATCCATCTATGGCGTCGAGGTCCAGCCGATTCCGCTCCGTCTGCCGACTCAACGACAAGTGCTGACCACCCGCTTCTTCTCCACAGCCCAAGCCAAGTGGGAAGCGATCGCCCAGGAGGTCGCGACTCGTCATCCGACCGGACAGCCGATCCTCATCGGCACTCGCTCGATTGGTAACAGTGAACGTTTAGCTGCTCTCCTGCGTGATTGCAAGTTGACGTTCGAGTTGCTCAACGGACGACAGGACAAAGACGAAGCCGAAATCGTGTCAGAGGCAGGACAACGGAATGCCATCACGATCGCGACCAATATGGCCGGTCGCGGAACCGACATCCTACCCTCATCTGAAGCCTTGGAGGTTGGTGGTCTACATGTCATCTGCTCCGAACCGTACGACTCGCATCGAGTCGACCGCCAGTTCATCGGGCGCGGGGCGCGGCAAGGCCAAGCGGGGTCGGCCCAACTCTTCACCTCTGCGGAAGACGCCCTGCTTCTCGAACATGGTCCGGCCCTGGCCTCGCGAATCGACAGACTTGCCGGACCAGACCTCGAGTGTCGCACGGATCTCACTCCGGCCCTCAGACAACTGCAGGCCGACACTGAACGCCAAGATTCACGATTACGAACCACCCTGCTGGACCATGACCTGCAGAGAGACACCATCCTCACCAGATTCCTCGGAGAGAAAACATGACACAGACCTACCATCGAATGTGTGTGTGTGCGGCATTGGCTGCATGTTTGTGGACTGGATCGGCTGCGGCGGCCGAGATCGAAGGTTTTACCGAGCCGTTCCGCGATCTCGATGTCGCCTCGACCGATATCGGCATTGTGTCCCTGATCAACGTCAAGGAGGGAGACGTGGTTCAGACGAACCAGATCCTCGGCACCCTCGACC
>JANOKO010000184.1:0-4953 GCA_031419335.1 Planctomycetota bacterium | reverse complement strand
CCTTCGATGACCTCGGGGGCGAGGATCTTTTCGTCGCGGCGGGTGCCGGAGCGAGAGACATCGATGGCGGGCCAGACGCGGCGTTCGGCGAGGTCGCGGCTCAGGACCAGCTCCATGTTCCCGGTTCCCTTGAACTCCAGGAAGATCGAGTCGTCCATGCGGTTGCCGGTTTCGATGAGGGCGGTGGCCACCACGGTCAGCGAGCCCCCCTCTTCGAAGCGACGAGCGGTGCCGAACATGCGACGTGGGATTTCGAGGGCACGGTTATCGAGGCCGCCGGTGCCGATCTTGCTGTCGCGTCCGCCACCGATCCACTTGTTGAACGCACGGGCACAGCGGGTGATGCTGTCCATCAGGATCAAACAGTGCTTGCCCGATTCAGCCAGCCGTTTGCCGCGCTCGATGACGAGCTGGCTGATGCGGACGTGGCTTTCGACATCGCGGTCCATCGAGGAGGCGACGACCTCGCCCTTGACGTTGCGACGCATGTCGGTGACTTCTTCCGGGCGTTCGTCGACGAGCAGCACGATCAGGTGAATCTCGGGATGGTTCTTCGCGACCGAGTTGGCAATGTCCTGCAGCAGCATCGTCTTGCCACTGCGGGGCGGGGCCACGATCAGAGCGCGGGTGCCCTTGCCAATCGGCGTCAGCAGGTCCATGACCCGCATTGTGATCGGCTGGGTGCCGGTTTCGAGCTTGATTTGCTCGTAGGGATTGATGGGGGTCAGTTCGTCGAAGTTCTTGGTGAGTTCGTAATCTTCGACGGGACCGTCGTTGATCTCCTTGACATCGACCAGGCGCAGGCCCTGCCCACGCGGGCCCATACCGACATCTCCGAGGATCTTGATCCCCTCTCGCAGCTTGTGCTTCTCAATGAGTGAACTGGAAACGAAGGCGTCCGACTCTTCGGCCCCGTAGTCGTTCTTGGCCAGGCGGAGGAAGCCATACCCCTTGGGGTGCAGTTCCAGAACGCCGGACATCGGCTCCAGTTCGCCCACGACATCCCCTGTTGGGATCGGGGCGTGCTGCATGTAGCGGTTCTGTCGGTCGCCGGTGGGGCTGCTCAGGCTGCGACGTTCGCCGCGCCCACGTCGGCCATCGGACTGGGGTTGTTGAGGGGCACGTTCATAGCGACTGCTGGGGGCCGATCCTCGGCTGGAGGATGGGCCGCGGTCTGATGGGCCGCGCGGACTGCCTCCGCGATCACGAGGCGGTTGATGTGGTCGAGGAGTTCCCGTAGACCGCGATGGGATGGAGCGGGGTCCGGAGGGTCTCTGCCCGGAACTGCCCTGACTCTCGCCGCCGCGACCACGCCGCCGCCGCCGGCGTCGACGCCCCCCCTCTTCGCCCTCTTCTTGGGAGTTGTCACCACGATCCCCGTCAACTTCAAAGGGTTCGCCGCGATCATCATCGCTGCGGGGTTTGTCATCGTTACGGGCATACGAATCGCGAGTGGAATGCGGAGCCACATCAGCTGGGGGGCGTTCAACACTTTCCGAAGCGGTGGGAATTGCACGGGGCTTGGCAGCGATGGTTCGCCGGCGACGCGAACCCTCTTCCACAGGAGGGGCCACCGTCAGTGACGGGCGACCCGGGTCACGACTCGGGTCACGGCTCGGTGTACGCGAGTCGTCCGAGACACCTGCCCCAAAGTCGTTATCCGAGGCGCGTTCGAATTCGAACGGCTCAAGCTTGTCGTTCATGGGCCCCTCACCGGAAGCCGAACTGGCACGGCGGGTGGGGCGTTTCGAGGAACGAGGACGATCAGTCGGCATGTGAGAATCCAAAAAGACACACTCAGCAACTGAATGCAAACAAAGGCCAAGCCGGAGTCGAGCCGACAGCGGAACAAGGCGGGCATTCAAGCCTGGGCAAGTGGAACTGCATCGAGTGAAACACACTCATCGGGTTTTGTGAGAATTGTGTTGTGAACACCAAACCAAGTCGAATGCGAGAAAACCAAAACGCGGTCGGGTGCAATTCCGACCTCGCCCCGCTCTGCCAGACAGTCCCGGATTCAGCAACCGGGACACAGCCCGCTCGAACATCGGTTCGATACGCCCAATCCCCATCGGGAATAGCCGTCTAGGACATTGCACAACAGGCAGCGCCCCATCGCAACTCGGAACAACTCTGTGAAAGTGGACAGTGTGTGGTCGACTTCGTGCTGGGGCCGCTTTGTGACCCAAACACTTATCAACACACGGTGTCACCACCCCGTGTCGAAACACTGTCTCGACACCCTCTTTCAGCCGGGGGCCAACGCTCCCAAGGTGTGCGTGGTTCGCAAACCAGCCATGTGACGAACTGGACATTCACCGGGGAAGGGATGATTCAACCTGCCGGAGCGAATAGTCCACATTCGGGATTTGGCTTTACGAGATGAGTGCCGAGCAACGACACCCACCACACAGCTCACCTCGCCTAAACCGGGGTCTGCCACTACCGAAATCAGTGACCACCCGCAGCAACCTCAGACAGAATCCTAACTCGGCGAGCCGTTCTGTCAAACGAAGTTAGGGAAACTATCGGCGATCCGGGCAGGATAAGTCAAGTCGGGGTCACACGAAAACCGGGATAAAAAGCCGAAAGCCTGATTTTGAGTGGACGACTCGACAACACGGGTGCCTGCTGGACGAAAGACTCGCCTATCGCAACTGGACTGCTGGGACAGTGCGCATGGTCGGCAACCGGAGTTGAACGCCACTGGCGGAATTCTGGTTCCGTTGACTTTCTCCCGGTTCGGGAGCCTCCAAGGAATCGGCTGGAAGTTGACGAAGTGATCGGGCAATCCTCGCCAAGGGTGTGAACTCGCGAGCATTCTGCGCTCGGATGACAACACGAGCCTCGTCAGGAGGAGTGGAAGTTCCCGACATTCGATCCGTACGACCCGGACGAGATGGGTCCGCGGCAGCAGGTAGAGTGGTGTTCAACGCATACTGAGCATCACGGGGCAGACTCGGACTACCGGCCATCACCCACTTGCCCCAATCCTGTTCGAGTTCTGTGACCGAGGCAAAGCCATAATGTTTTTGGATCGCAGTGTCCCAACCGCCACTGAGTGCATCACTCAGAAAATCGAGGTAGACCCGTTTCCCCTCTGCTCCCGACCGATGGACCAGATATTCCGCCAATGAATATCCCTGAGCGTAGAGTGTATACAGTTCTTCGGGATTCGAAGGGTATTCCCGAATCTCGAATAACGTCTTGAGGGACATCTGCTGACGTTTACCAAAGACCCGATTCAACAGATCGACTTGTCGAAGCCGCTCACTAGGATGCTCGACCAAAGTCGCTGCCCCTTCATCCGCCCAGCGCGGGAGGGGGCGTCTGAACTTCGACGCGAAGATCGTATGGCAGACTTCGTGAGGCACGACCGAATCCAACACTCGTTCCAGCGACCCACGAACTCGCATATCCCAACTGTGAACCTCGCCACCCTCGAATGTGAATGTGGTGGAACCACTGGCTCCCATACTGCCGACAGTAACTTGAATAGGACACGGTGTGTGCCACGTCGGCAATTCTGTACCCGTCCATTCCTGGGCGAGAATCTTCCGATAATGCTCCGCGGTCCGGGCCACTTCGGCTGCCACTCGAGGATCGGCTGCGTGTGCCACAAAATTGGGAGTCGAGTACTCAGCCCCTGCAACTGCACGAGCCAAGAACAAGGAACAGACGATTCCCAAGATCCATCGAATCCGCATAGCATCCCTGCCACGAAAAGTCTGACTCTCTCCAGGCATCATGCCCAGTTTCAGAGAGGGACAAAACAGCACGGCAAACGCTGCGCCAAGTGCTGTGATCAGCCACCGATTCGACAGATGAGTCCTGATGGCCAGTGGTTACGATCACATCCCCAGACAAGTCCCCCTGAGACTCGTGTAAGAAGTACAACCAGAAGCGGTCTCCCTCTCACTGGCGCGCCAAAAATGAAAAATTGCTTACATTTCGTATTCCCGCATAGACTTGCGACAAACAGATCGGTTACAAGCCCGGTCGAGCCGCTGGCTCACCGTGATGATGGCTTCATTCCGGAAGATGCAATCATTCATTCGAAATCAACCAGGCAAGGATGTCCTGATGAACACAGTGGTGACCTCTGTGAAGATTGAGCTCGTCAGCGGGAGTACGGAGCTGAATGTGTCGGGGGCCTTGCCGCTGGTGGCCTCAGTAAAGCACTCGTTTGCCTACCGGGCCAGGCTGTGGATGACTGCCGTTTCAATCGGTATCGGCTTGGTCCTGGCCGCGCTCAATCGCCCGTTTGCCTCACTCTCTGTTCCTCTGGATGTTGGTTTCGATGTGCTGGGTTGGCTGGTCTTGAGTCTGGGAGCCGCGATTCGAATCTGGTCTTCGACCTACATCTGTGCTCGAAAAAGTCGCGATGTCGTGCAGACTGGCCCCTATTCCATTTGTCGTAATCCACTGTACTGGGGAACTTTTCTGATGGTGGCGGCATTCCCGTTGCTCCTCAAGAGTCCCATTCTGGCCGCCTGCATGTTGCCCCCGATCCTGCTGTATCTGTTGGCTGTCGTTCCCGCGGAAGAGTCAGTCATGTCCCGTCGTCACGGAGCCGAATATGCGGCGTATTGTGCAGCGGTTCCCCGCTGGTGGCCGACTTTAGCGGGCTTTGTCAAAGGGGAACCACTCGATGGCCAGACCATTGGGTACTTTCGTGAGTGTTCCCGCCTGTTCTGGTGGGTGGGCTTAGCCCTGGGACTCGACGTGGCGTTTCATTTTGCCAACTCGTCGTGGTGGCCGCACCCACTGCACTGGTGGTAGACTCCCACGCATGGCGATTTGACTGTCGCCCTCCGGGAGAATCGGTCCATGTCAGCACAGGTTCGAGTTCTGTTATTCCTGGGGCTCGGGCTGTACTTCGCGGGGGACACGCTGGTCAGTGCTCAGGATCGACGAGCCGCAAAACCCCCTCCCCCCCTCCCTGTCCGTGTC